>CAYGIB010000048.1:0-11000 GCA_964349735.1 uncultured Oscillospiraceae bacterium
CTATGACGGACGAATATAACACGAATGAGTTAAACGACATGGAGAATGCTGTTGCAAAAGTGAACGCAGAACGGGAAGCAATGATTGCTGAAGCGGATTATAAGCAAGAGAATGTCAATAATGAAGCGGTTTCTAACCCGGAAGCGTTAACAGAGGTCCAAGAGCAAGTGCTTTCCGGGGACCGGGAAAAGGCACTTCAGCAGGAGAGAATGGCCGCCATTAAAAGTGTTAAGAAAATCCTGGACAAGACGAACGTGGCATTTTTAACGACAATCAGCGGGAAGCAATTGGTTTCCTGTCCGATGTTTGTGCAGAACAAAGAATTTGACGGGACGCTTTGGTTTTTTGCCAAAAGCGAAAGCTCCAAGGTCTAGGATATTCGAAAGGATTCGCGCGTCAATGTGCTTTTCGCCGAGAAATCGTCTGTATCGTTATCCGGTCGGGCAGAAATCGTCGAGAATGACTTAAAGAAAAAAATGTACTGGACGAAGTCCCTGGAGAGATTGTTCGAAACCGGGTATGAAAATCCGGAAATCGTTCTGATCAAAATCGAAGCATTGTCTGCCCAGCTCTGGAAGAGTCCGGGACCCTTTGCCGCGCGGTTCAACAGTGTCGTTCCCCTGTCTGAAGACAATGCGAAAGTGGTTGAGTTCTAGATCGGATGCTCCCTTGAGATCAGGCGCAGTGTCCCGATCCTTTCGCTAATAGATGAAGACATGAAGCGACGGTTCGGAATCAGGACATAAGGAGCACACATAAAAACGATCACTCTCATCTCTAATTAACACAGCACATGGAGATGCTTATGCATTCATATTGGGAGCAAAGAATAAAATGAAAAAGAAAATTCAGAAATTTACAATTCTACACTCTAATGACATGCACGGGGATTTTTTAGCCGAGGTCAGGGAGGGTAGGGGATCTCTTATCGGCGGGCTTGCGCTTTTATCCGGGTATCTAAACAAGGTCAGAGATGAAGAAGAAAACGTTATCTATGTGATTGCGGGTGATATGGTACAGGGCTCCCTGATTGATTCTGAATATAAAGGTGTATCCACAATAGAAATAATGAATTATCTTTCGCCGGATGTGGTTGCTCTCGGAAATCACGAATTGGATTATGGCCTTCCCCATCTTTTATTCCTTGAAAAGGTGGCAAATTTTCCGATTGTAAATGCGAATCTTTACATGAAACAATATGGAAAGAGACTGATGAATCCGTACTTAATCATTAACGTAGGCGGATTCAATATTCTTTTTATCGGAATCATTACCGAAAAGGTTATGGATGCACTGGCACTTGATCGATTAATCGGAACCTTTGTTTCCATCGAAGACGCGGCGGAAGAAATCGGAAAAATATGCAATGCATACAAGAACAGCGATATCGACTTAACCATCGCACTGACTCATATCGGATTTGAGTCGGATATTGAATTAGCAAAATTGCTGAAGCCGGAATGGGGGGTGGATATAATCATCGGCGGTCATTCTCACACCATTTTAGAGCAACCGAAAGAAGTGAATAATATTCTGATTACGCAAGCAGGCACGGGCACCGATCAAATTGGAAGGTTTGATATTGAGGTAGACGACGAGACAAATTCAATCGTAAAATGGAAGTGGCAATTGGTGCCCATAAACGATGAAAATTCTACCGTTGATGAATCCCTGGAGCGTTTTATAGGTGATTACAGGAATGCCGTTGATGAAAAATACAAAGCGATTGTGACACGCTTTTCCGAAAAATTGATTCATCCAAACAGAGAAGAAGAAACGACATTGGGAAATATGGTTGCGGATGCGATGGCGGATAAAGCAGAAACAGATATTATCCTCGTTGGATCCGGTTCCATTCGGACTAAAGAACTTGGACCTGTAGTAACCTTAGGGGGTTTGAAGGCTTGCTTTCCCTATGATGATTCACTAACCAGGTATTCCATCAACGGAAAGCAGCTAAAAAAAATATTCTCTCATATTATGCGAGTTGAGAACAGGGATGGAGAAGGTGAGTGCTATCAGACAAACAGTAGTGTTCATGCGGTATACTCTGATTCATCATCCAAACTTGTATCTATCACTGTCAATGACATTCCCGTCGCGGATGATCAGAAATATACGATAACTTTGCAAAGTTATCATTTTCTCAACTCAAAGGCAAATCTTAATATTACATGTGACGAGCTTATGGCTATGGACGGTTCCAAAGTAGTGTCCACTTCAGCCTATCAAGTGCTGGAAGAATGGCTGCGAAACCATCAGAATAGCACCAGAAAACTAGAAGGCCGTATGGTTTATAAGAAAGATTCGGCGGCAAACCATGAAGCGATTTCATGTTTGTGAAAATTCGGCCGCACGACCCGTCATATCCGAAATTTTGACGAATATAATGAGGGGAGTAGAATTGAAACAGATTCAAGACAAGCTCGCAACGCCGATACGGCGACAACCGGTATGGTCGCATGGTTAAATGGGATGATTTGAAGATAACACACGGCGGAACACGAATATTGTATCGAAGCGGAAATTACGCGATGGAGATATTTTAGGAGCAGGAAAACGATATGGATAATCGCAGCGGCGGCGGAATGGGTCGCTCGGGACGTGCATATCTGACCGAGGAAGAGAAGGCCAACCGGCCGAAGGTCACCGGGAAGCTGTTACGGCGAATCGGGTCGTATCTGAGGCCGTATTGGAAGCAGATGACGCTGGTGTTTCTGGCGATTTTTGTGTCGTCTGTTTTTAAGCTCCTTCCGGCAATCCTGTCCGGCCGGATCATTGACGACGGTTTGATCGGCCGCAACCTGAATACTCTGATCTGGCTGCTTGCGCTTTCTCTCGCCGTAACGGTTGCCGCCAATCTGATCGGGGTGCTGGAGAGTTATCTCAATACGTGGATTGCCCAGCACATCACTTTTGATATGCGCAACAGCATGTTCCGGCACCTTCAGGCGATGTCGAGCCGGTTCTTCACCACGAATAATCAAGGCGACATCATCACGCGCATGACGAGCGATATCTCCGGCGTGCAGCAAATCATCACGAATACGCTCGCAAGTATTCTATCCAACTCCATTACGCTGATTGTCGCGATGGCAGCGATGTTCAGCAAGAACTGGATTCTGGCGCTTGTCGGTATTGTTATCGTCCCTCTATTTGCACTTCCGACTCGAAAAGTGGGAAAGACGCGCTGGGATCTGACCCGTGAGGCGCAGGCCAGAAACGATGAGATTAACGGAATCTTAAATGAGACGCTTTCGGTGAGCGGGCAGACGCTGGTGAAGCTTTTCACGAAAGAGGATCACGAGTCGGCCCGATATGAAAAAGCGAATCGAAGCATGGTTCGCCTGAACATCCGGGAGAGCATGGCCGGCCGATGGTTTCGCGTCGCACTCAATACCTTTTCGAGCATCGGGCCGATGCTGATATATCTGGTCGGCGGAATTCTGATGATGCGGTACGATTCCTCCCTTACGGTCGGCGATGTCACCGTGCTCGTCGCACTGCTCGGAAGGATGTACGCACCGGTCAATTCACTGATGAGCATTCAGGTCGACTGGATCCGATCGATGGCCTTGTTTACGCGCATCTTCGAGTATTTCGATATGCCGGTGGAGATAAAAAACGCAAAGGATGCGATTACCCCGGAGCGCGCGGACGGGAATATCCGGTTTTCGCACGTCGGATTCTCGTATGAGCCGTCGCGACAGATTCTTAAGAATGTGAGCTTTACACTTAAAAGCGGGAAAAGCGTCGCGATTGTCGGCCCGTCGGGCTCCGGTAAAAGCACGGTGATTCATCTGATTCCGCGCCTTTATGATGTTACGGACGGCAGTGTCACGCTGGACGGAATTGATGTGCGTCAACTCGATCTCGGATTCCTGCGGCGCAGTGTCGGTGTCGTGACGCAAGACACGTATCTTTTTAACGGTACGATTCGCGATAATCTTCTCTACGCCAAGCCGGAGGCGACACAGGAGGAGTTGATCGAGGTGTGTAAAAAGGCGAACATTTACGACTTCATCATCCGTCAGCCGGACGGGCTTGACGCGATGGTCGGTAACCGGGGACTCAAACTCTCCGGAGGAGAGAAGCAGCGGATTTCGATTGCGCGTGTTCTGCTGAAGGACCCGGCGGTGCTGATTTTCGACGAAGCGACATCGTCTCTGGATTCGATTTCCGAAAGCTTGATTCAGGACGCTATCCATCCGCTGGTCAACTCGCGGACGAGTATTCTTATCGCGCACCGCCTCTCGACCGTCCTTGCGGCGGATGAGATTCTGGTCGTTAAGGACGGGCAAATTGTGGAGCGCGGAAAGCATGGTGACTTGGTTGGCCGCGGAGGCGTGTACACGGAGCTCTATGAGACGCAGTTTCGCGGAGGGCTCGAGGCAGGGGAGAAGGACGAGTCGTGAATAAATCGATGAGGGGATTATGGAAATTATTATTGTAAAGAAGAATGATCGAGATATTGCGATTATCCGCAGTGATGAAATTGTCATCACGGATGTTCAGTCTGCACTGGACTTGATGGCGACCATTCGATATGAAAGCGGATGCAGTCGCATATTGATGCCCAAGGAAGTAATTACCGAGGATTTCTTCCGGCTGAGCACCAAGCTCGCCGGTGATATCCTGCAGAAATTTATAAACTATCAGGTGAAGCTTGCGATTGTGGGTGATTTTTCGGTATACACCAGCCGGAGTCTCAAGGACTTTATCTATGAGAGCAACAGCGGGAAGGATATTTTCTTCCTGGCGGACGAGCGGACGGCGACGGAAGTTTTGAGCAAGGTTTGATTGGATATTTCCGCAGAAAAGAGAATATTGGAGGACTGAATTCCGTGAATGATGATAGAGATAGATTTCTGGACAATGATGGCAGGGTCAAGGCATGGCCGGCCAAACGGGCGATGCAGCGGCTAATCCTGGAGTACGTTTCCGAAAAATTTGAACCGGGCCGTGTTTATTCGGAAAAGGAAGTCAATGCCATTCTCGAAAAATGGCATACGTTTAACGATTATTTTATACTCCGTCGCGGGCTGATTGAAGAGCGTTTCTTTGTAAGGACCCGAAACGGTGCCGAGTACAGGCGGGAGGAGCAAGTCCATATTGATGCGACGGCCTCAGAGGAATGAATATATCTGATTCGACGCTCTCAGAGGAGCAAGTCCCGCCCGATGCACAGCTCTAAGCTGCGATATTTTGCACGAGATAACGATTCAGGCGTCTTCTTTCCCGTAGAACATCAATAGTGCGGTTCGGATTGTCGGCTTAAACACCGTGTTGTGGCCATAATCTGCAATAATTTCGTATTTCAATTGAAGCCCTGTGTCATTTCGCAAATTCAGCTCGTCGATAAATGCCGTAATCGGGAACTGAAAGCCAATCGGTTCGTCTTCTCCGACACAAACATATACATTGCTATTTAGTGTTGAATTGCGCTCGTAATATGCTTTCTTAAAATCGTCAATTCGCAGAAAATTTGTGGATGCCTCGAATGCCGGACTGCCGATATAGTAATTCTGAAAAGTGTTTCGGCCAATCGTATCATTATTGAATAAAGCATAGAATGCCCAGTATCCTCCGTAGGAATGACCGGCAATTGTCATATCCCGGCTGTCGACCGGGAAAATTTCAGAAAGGTACGGAACCAGATTGTCCACGATAAAGTGCAGATAACTTTCCGGGTCGTTCACCAGATCTCTAACCCGGATCCGTTCATAATCATATCCGTTCGGATAGCCGATACTGACTAAGATCACCGGTTGAATGTCGCCGGAGACCATCATCGGTCGAAGCTCGGGATGGTCACTAAGTCGCCAGATGCCATCAGTGATTACGACCATGGGATACGATTGGTTCTCTTCATAATCCGGCGGCATGGAAATATGAACGATAAAAGAGTCATCAATTTCTGCGTCATAAATGAAAAGTTCCTGGATGTAGTCCGCGCTTTCCGGATCCGTCCAAACGACGTCATCATAGAACATGTGCTCCGAGGAGAGTTTGCCGAGTGTGATGCTCGCACGTTCCTCGGGAAGAAGTTCCGGCGAAAAGACCTTCGCAGGGGTTGGGGTCGGAGTCGGCCTCAGCTTGGTTTCGGCGACAGTCTCTGTCATCGTATCGGAAGCGACGGGTTCACTGCTCATTTGAGCGAGAGAATCGTTCTTTGACACACCGGAACCTGGATTGCAGGCCGAAAGCAGTATAAAGACGGTTAATATTGACACGCAAAGAATGATGTTTTTCTTCTTCATTTTGAAAAACGCTCCTTTAATAATTGACTGTTCCGGCGCGGGAAAGCCTCGGGAAAGTGCTCCACATCCGTGGTTTCATTGTACAGGAATAGTGCGGTATACTACAATTAATGCATTTTGAATCGGAGAGAAAATGATGGAGATCAAGCAAGTCCTAAACAGCGATGAGAAAAGAGAAATCTGCAGAGGAGTTCTTCAGGAATTGCCCGAGTGGTTCGGCATACCCGAAGCTCTGGATAACTACGTCGAACAATCAGCAGAATTACCTTTATGGAAAGCTGAAATAGACGGAGAAATTGCGGGGTTTATTTGCGTTCGAGCTTCTTCTTCATCCACCACCGAACTTTATGTCATGGGCGTTCTCCGGAAGTATCACCGACAGGGTATAGGAAAAATATTGTTTGACACCTGTATCGATTGGTGCAAAGAGAACGGATATGAGTTTCTGCAAGTCAAAACCCTCGCCCCATCTCACCCGGACAAAGGCTATTCCGAGACTCGAAAATTCTATCAAGCCATGGGATTCAAGGAATTGGAATGTATCCCGGAAATCTGGGGCGAGGAAAATCCTTGTATGATTATGGTGATGAGTATTCCCTCAAAAATGTGATGTTGAGGCGATTCACTATTAAGTGCAAGGCAGTATAACTAGGAGGACAACATGGAACTCAGTGAATGCTTATCTGACCGATTGCCCACACTGACGCGGATGAATCGCGAGTTATATGAAGATGAGAAGAACGACTGTATTCCTCCCGATGATGTTCTGGAGCAAAGGCTCAAGAATTACCTGGATCAGGGAGCGAAGGCGTTTCTTTTCGAAAAGGATGGGGAGACAGCGGGATATGCGCTTATTAACTTGAATGCAACTCCGAATTATCTTCTTCACTTCTATATCTGCAGGGAGCACCGCCGCAGTCATCTCGGAACGCAGGCGTTTCATCTCCTCCTAAAGGAGCTGAACACAGATAGAATGGATCTCGATGTGCTTTGCTGGAACGAGCGCGGCAAGGCTTTCTGGAAAAGTCTGGGCTTCCGGGAGCGCTGTATTATTATGAGGAAAGAATCATAAGGCAAGGGAGAATGAATTACCCGATCTCGGCGAATGGTTCGAAAAAGGAGCGTGAAAATCATGTGGAAATGCACGGATTGCGGACGCGAGTTTCATAGTAAGGACCAACACCACTTCTGTGACAAGAAGCCGGAAACAATCGACGAATATATCGCGGCCCAGCCGGAGGAGGTGCAGCCGATTCTTATGGAGGTTCGAGCTGCAATCCGCACAGCACTGCCGGACGCTCAGGAGAAAATTTCGTGGAGCATGCCGACATTCTGGCAGAAGCACAACATCATCCATTTCGCGGCGTTCAAGAATCACCTCGGGATTTATCCCGGGGATAAAGGGGTCGAGCATTTTTCCGATCGTATTAAGGAGTATAAGAGCAGCAAAGGCGCAATACAGTTCCCGTACAATGAACCGGTCCCGATCCCATTGATTGCGGAGATTGCAAAATGGTGTTCCGAAACGGGGAATCACCATTAGGGCATTGCGGGCATCTGCGGCTTTTCGAACGAAAAATGACGAAAACAAACGTTGAACTTCAAGAATAGAGTCGAAGGAGATCAAAGCGAAACATCGCACAAAGAGAGGGTAGCACAATGAAAACGGTCATCATCCACGGACAGAATCATAAGGGTAGCTCCTACAACATCGGTAGGCTTCTGGCAAACCAAGCGGCGATTGAAGAAGAAATCACGGAATTCTTTCTTCCGAGGGACTTGAACCATTTCTGTCTCGGTTGCTACCAGTGTCTTGTCTCCGACGACAAGTGCCCTTTCTATCCCGAAAAGCATGTGATTGAGGAGGCAATGGAGGCCGCCGAACTACTAATATTTACCACCCCAACCTATTGCCTGAGAGCCTCTGCCCCGATGAAATCGTTTATTGATCTTACGTTTACCCATTGGTTATCACACCGGCCGAAGCCGCACATGTTTCATAAACGTGCGGTGGTCATCTCGACGGCGGCGGGCTCCGGAACCGACTCGGCTATCAAAGATATTTCGACTTGTCTGTTCTTCTGGGGTGTTCCCTACGTAAAGAAACTCGGCTACAGTGTGCAGGCGACGTGCTGGGAGGAAGTGACCGAGAAGAAAAAACGGGAAATCGAAAAAGAGGTCAATAAGTTAGCCGGCAGGATCATGAATTCAAGCATACCCACTGCCGGTATTCCAATTAGAATATTGTTTCATGTTTTTCGTTTATACATGAGTAACGAGCAGATGATGGATACTCCGATGGCAACCGATTATCTTTATTGGAAGAACAATGGTTGGTTTCTAAAGAGCCGGCCGTGGGATCTTTCGTAATCCGTGCCCAATAGGCGCTCTACTTTCCCTCGAAGTCTCCGGAGCCCAGAAAGGTCATATCTTCTTCAATTATACTTGCGCATCAGAAGCGAAATGACGGATAATGGGAGCGTTACAGACGGAGGGCATAAGTGAAGTACCGAAGAAAACTTTTCAGTGTAAAAGACCCCTTTGATACACAGAGCACGGACGAGCTGTTTTTTCGCGCGGTAGCGGAAAACTGCCGATTTCATTACGATCATTGCCCCGAGTACAGGAAAATATTGGAGCAGATGGATTTCTCGCCCGATCGCCTCAGTGAATTCGCCGACATCGCGAGGATTCCGTTTATACCGACGCTGTTTTTTAAGAATCACGGCGTGTTTTCGATGCCGCCGGCAAGAATGCTGATCAAGGCGACCTCGTCCGGGACCAAGGGCAAGTTCAGCAGAATCGGATTTGAAACCAGCGGCCTCCTATGCGGGCTGAAGATGGTCCTGAAGATCGGCTTTTGGCGGAAGCTTTTTTCTCTTCGGCCGGTGAACTATATCGTGTTCGGCTATAAGCCGCACCGGAAGAACAAGACCGCCGTCACCAAAACCGCGTTCGGTGCGACGCTTTTTGCGCCCGCAGTCCGCCGTACGTATGCTCTCAAATTTGTAAATAACGCCTATGAAGCCGACCTCGAAGGTGTCATCGCCGCGATTCAACGCTATAGTCATTCTCGCTATCCCGTTCGCTTCATGGGCTTTCCCTCGTATACCTATTTTGTCCTTAAGATGATGGATGAGCGCGGTATGCGCTTTACGCTCCCGAAGGGCTCGAAAATCATGATCGGCGGCGGCTGGAAGCAGTTTTACACCGAACAAGTCGATAAGCGAGTGCTCTACGACCTCGCCCAAAAGGTGCTGGGCATGGAAGAGGACAACATTATTGAGTTTTTCGGGGCGGTAGAGCATCCAATTCTATACTGTGACTGTAAAAATCACCACTTCCACGTGCCGGCCTACAGCCGGGTCATTATCCGCGATGTAAAGACGCTGAAACCGGTCTCGAACGGGCAAATCGGACTCGTGAATCTGATTACGCCGATGGTCAAAGCGACGCCCATCCTAAGCGTGATGACGGACGACCTCGGCGTCTTACACGATGGTGCGGATTGCGGCTGCGGCATCGCGTCGCCCTACCTGGAAATCATCGGGCGCATCGGCCTTAAAGACATCAAGACCTGTGCGGCGGGCGCGGCGGAGCTGATCGCGGGGGTGAAGCTGTGATTATTTTTAAAGGGCAGCTATATGATTCCAAGGAGCAGGACGGCCTGCTGCTGAAACTCGAATCGGAGATCAACCGGACGCGAATGACCCGGGAGCTCTCCGTAAATAAGGTCATCGACGCGATTGACCGGCTCGGAAAGGCTGTCGCCGAGGGTGCTTTCAGCCAGGATATCGAGCAGCTCAACATCGACGGTATCGAGCGCTACGTCGACACGCTTCTTCTTTCTCTCCGGCGCGAGAACATTGAATACAAAGTCAGAACGGAGCTCGGCGAGGATTTTTTCGAGCCTCGCAAGACGGATCCTCCCTTCGGGCAGAAGCAAATTACTGTTCGCCCGATGCCGCTCGGAACCCTGCTTCACATCGCCGCGGGAAATGTGGACGGCCTGCCCGCGTTCAGTGTCGCCGAGGGCCTTCTAACCGGAAATGTCAACATTCTGAAGCTCCCGCAGGCCGATAACGGACTATCCATCAAAATCATCATGAAGCTCATTGAGATCGAACCGGAGGTTTCTGAGTTCATCTACGTGTTTGACACGCCGTCGAGCGACGTTCTATCTATAAAGAAAATGGCGGACATATCCGATGGAATCGTCGTCTGGGGCGGGGACGTCGCCGTCGCAGCGGTCCGGCAATTCGCACCCGCGGGCTGTCGGATCATTGAGTGGGGTCATAAGCTCGGCTTTGCCTATATTTCCGGCTATGAGGACAAAGCCGCCGAACTGGAAGCGCTCGCGGAACATATCATCACCACCAAACAGCTCTTGTGCAGCTCCTGCCAGACGATATTTATCGATACGGAACGCCTCGAGGAAGTCCGCTCCTTCTGCTCGGAGTTCCTGCCGATCTTAGAGACGGCAGCGCTGAAATATCCTTTTATGACGATTGATGCTGTGGCCGAAAGGACGCTCCGAAGATATAATCAAAAACTCGAGGATATCCTTGCCGGAGAAACGGCGCAGGAAAAAACAGTGTATCAAGGGGAGCACAGCAGCCTGACCGTTTGCGCGGATCAGACCCTGGAGCTTTCGGAGATGTTCGGAAATTGCCTTGTGAAAAGACTTCCCGAAAAGGAGCTCTTCTCGGTTCTCCGCGAGACGAAGGGCTATCTTCAGAC
>CAYGIB010000049.1:0-10935 GCA_964349735.1 uncultured Oscillospiraceae bacterium
CCCGGGCGAAAAGCGCTTCTACCTCTACGACGGGCACGGCTCCGTTCGCGCCCTCTCGGACTCCGACGGCCAAGTGACCGACACCTACCTTTTCGATGCGTTCGGAAACCTCCTATCGAAAACCGGCACAACCGCAAACGACTTCCTCTACACCGGCGAGCAGTACGATATAAGCACCGGCTTCTATTATCTGCGCGCCCGCTACATGAACCCGTCTACGGGCACATTTACCTCGCCGGATGCTTACACCGGAACGATTTTCGACCCGGTCTCCCTGCATAAGTATCTCTACGCCAACGCCAATCCGGTGATGAACCGGGATCCGAGCGGGTATTATACCTTAACGGAAACGCAAACGTCGATTGCGATTTCGGCCATCATCGGGGCGGCGATGTATTCGATTCCGAGTGGGATTATGCGTTTGCTGGACGGCGCGCCGCTGGACGGAAATTTCTGCCTGACGTTTATGAAGGACTTTATTTTTGGTTTTGTTATCGGTGGCACGATGACGTGGATGTTTGGTATGGCCGGGTATATGGCGACGCAATCTCTGCTGGCATCGAATCTGTTTCGTTTCTTTCTTGGTATAATGGGAGGGAGCTACCTTTTAAACGCAATCTGGAATTTCCGGGACGGAGACTACGTGGGCGGCGTAATGAACGCCCTTACGGCCGTGCTTTTCTTCTGGGGAGCATCCACAGACTTCTACCGGGGAGGTGGGTTAGGAAATCACGGGGGCGGCAATCAAGGGAAGAATAATCCAGCGGATGGAGAACCGAAACCATCTGGTTGGAATGAATCATGGGAATGGAGATATCCGGCTGCCCGAGGGAATGAGCCTAGATGGTTTGATTCTGAAGGCGGCGAATGGCGTTGGCATGCTCCAGATGAATGGCATACAGAGGGACACTGGGACTATAATCCATGGGATGAATGGAACTCCGAATGGCAAAATATATATGGCTAATAATGGGAAAGAGGGCAACATGAGCGATTTGATCATTGACTACTATTTAGGGGCATACGGTAAAACGATATACATCAAAGTCGAAAAAAATGATGGTATGTCCTTCTTGAAGGATTTGTTTCATCATTTATCGACGAAGCACAACATGGAGTACGTATTGAGCGATAACTACGGTGTTCATATTACCGGCGTTCAAGATGTGGTTTTAAAAAATACAGGCCAACAAATGAGAGTCAGCAAAATCGATGGAAAAGAGATAATTTTATGGAATCAGAATCCGGATGACTGGTACCACTGCGAAGGACTTATCGATGGGTTAATCAATAGCAGGAAAAAGGGACACCAATACTTGTCGTATGAAGGTCAGAAAATTATAGTCGAAGTAGTTAAGGATTATGCGGATAAAGAATAGAGCCCCCAAATAGCTACATTAACATCATTGAGCGTTACGATTACACCTTTGTGAATAACAAGTTGAGAGGCATTGATGAGCGATGGATAATATTACGATGAAAAAAGTCTTGCAGGATAGTAATTAAATTGAATTAAGAATAACTGCCTCTTCAGAATATGCATCAGCCTATCAATATTGCTACCTTGAGGATATTCTCCTGAAAGAGATCGCGTTAAAAACAATTGACTATGTTCATAACCACACTATTCTGTGCTATTTGGCATATGGTAACAAAGAAGGGGACTACACTCCGGCATTTTCCATGAAAATTTTTCCGGCAGATTTGACCGGTCATGTGCAAATTGAAGTAGATCTTGAACTTGCGGATAACGACACACGTTCTCACAGGTGTTGCTTTTTTGTGAAGACCGAACTGGGCATGGTTGAAGCATTTGGGAAATCGTTGCTGGGTTTAATTTCTGATCACACAGATACGGAAATATCATTACATGAAAAGAATTGCATAATTTCCGCATAAACGCTCGTCTAATTGAAGCCCGTTTGCAAATATAGGTTGGTCCACTGATGATTTTTTGCGTGCCACTGCTTTGATTTGAAAAGTTGCCGATAGCACCTCTATTGGAAGGCACCAACGGTTTTCCGGATGACTTCAAAACTGGGTCTGTAAAAAGTTTGTGCTCATGGCAAAACCATATAAAAATGAAATATGAAGGACAAGCGTATGTGAATCTCTGTCGACCCCCGAAGGTGTCACAAATAAAACATCATTCTGTTGACACGGCTCATATGTTTTTGAAACGCTTGGTTTTTCGACACAGGAGACTTATCTGGGAACAAACCGGGGTGAACAGGGTTCTCGAAGACTCGCCGTGAGACTAGGCTCTTTTTCGAAAGCTCAGGGAAGCTTACAACAAAAGCGCTGATTATGTTGATCTATAGCCAAAATCTGTTTGCACTTTGAGGGGTGAACGTATATAATTACTCTGCCTACGTGTGGTATTTTGTGATACATGCAGGTAATTATTAATAAAGGTGGTTCCCCGATGGCTTCGATAAACGGTATCTGCAAGAACTGCGGGTCTTTGATTGTGACCGATGATCGCGACGCGATGTGCGAGTGTCTTTTCTGCGATTGCGTTTTTCCGACCCTGGAGGCCGTAGAAATAGCGAATCATCCGCAGGACTACACTTTTCCCAACGAGCCTCAGCCGAAGAGGGACGGGGTCAGGCGCTACACAGCCGTTCCGGTTTTTCCGGATCCTGTGCCGGCTGCCGTCAAACAGTCGGAATCCCTGACACCCGCGAACGCGAAGCAGAAAGAGAAGAACCCCTACGAAGTTTCTGCGGACGATGTTAAGGCACCCGCGAAGACACTGTGGACGATTGTCGGAATCGCCGTGGCGGTTGTTCTGATTGTAGCTGCGGGTTTTCTCCCGTTCTATTTGATTCGTATGAGCCATAGGAGCGCTTTGTCCGCTTCGATCGATCAGGTATTCTCCGAAGCCGGATACACTGTGGACACGACCAAGACCGATGGCTATCCGGTAGGCTACTCGATTACCGGTCAAACCAACAACAAACTAAAGGTCGTTACAATGGCTGACGAGATTTCGCCTGAGCAACTGAGCAAGACATACGAAGCTTTTGCTGCGCTCAGAGCCGGCGAATACGGTTATAGCTCGAGTGATTCGAATCGCTATTACGGGGGCCTTGCGGTGGAAATCATCGCGGGGCAAGGAACGTTCACCATTTGGTCGGACGATAATCCGGAGGAAACCGCAACAGCGGTCATCCATTTTGTTCCGGATAGCACGGAACAGTCTGCGGACGCCTAACCGGCAACGCTTCGGTAATATTTATTTGTTTTTATGAGCGGCACAATCAGGAGGGGCTTAATGGCAAACGACTTTCGTTCCATTCTTCAGGAAATAGAGAAGAGAGCGGCGGCAAACAATAACGGAATCAGCTATAAAGACATGATGGTGATTATCGAGAAGAACGATGTCGATCCCGATGTTGCCGAGAAAATATTCGATACACTCGAAGCCAAGGGCGTTGAAATTATTCCGGAGACCAATGTTGAAGAAGAAAACTTAGCCGAGGTGGATCTCAACGATGGCGTCGGCGAAGGAATCGGCATGGACGATCCGGTTCGGATGTATCTGAAGGAAATCGGCAAGGTGCCCCTTCTCATCGCGGAGCAGGAGCAGGATTTGGCCAAGAGGATGCTGAATGGCGACCAGGATGCCAAGGACATGCTGATTGAAGCGAATCTTCGGTTGGTCGTATCCATCGCCAAGAGGTATCTCGGCAGAGGAATGCAGTTTCTCGATTTGATTCAGGAGGGCAACCTCGGTCTCATTAAGGCGGTCGATAAATTCGATCACTCCAAGGGGTTCAAATTCAGCACCTATGCGACCTGGTGGATTCGACAGGCGATTACCCGCGCGATTGCGGACCAGGCCAGAACCATCCGCATTCCGGTGCATATGGTAGAGACGATTAACCGGCTTGTGCGGGTCCAGCGCTCGCTGATTCAGGAGCTCGGTCGCGAGCCGGAGGTCGAGGAAATAGCCCAGGAGATGGGTCTTCCCGTCGAGAAGGTCCGCGAGATCCAGAAGATATCACAGGAACCGGTTTCTCTCGAGAAGCCGATAGGCGAAGAAGAAGACAGTCATTTGGGCGACTTTATTCCGGATGAGGACGCACTTTCACCGGCGGATCAGGTCGCATATACATTGCTCAAGGAGCAGCTTCTTGAGGCGATGAGCGGCCTGACACCCAGAGAAGAAAAGGTGTTGCGCCTGCGTTTCGGATTGGACGACGGTAGACAGCGTACGCTCGAAGAGGTGGGCCGTGAGTTCAACGTTACGCGTGAGCGAATTCGCCAGATTGAGGCGAAAGCACTGCGCAAGCTCCGCCACCCGAGCCGGAGCAAGAAACTTAAGGACTATATCGATTGACTTCCCGCCTCCGGGGGATCAGATGAAAAAGCTTTCTTTCAGAAAAGGATGGCTGCCACTTGACGGACTGGCTTTTTCCGGAGACAAAGATTTTCCGAAAGAGCCGGTCCTTGAGATTTTCACGCCCCGGGAGACCGTCATTCCCATGCTTCAGCACAAGGGAACTCCCGCGGTTCCGTCTGTTCAAATCGGTGACCATGTCACAATCGGCCAGATTATCGGAAAGCCTTCCTCGGCGATGAGCGCGCCGGTACACGCCGGCATATCCGGCACGGTGAAAGGAATCGAGACGCTTTGCTTGCCGGACGGTAATTATTGTAAAGCTGTGCTCGTTCGTAACGACCTCAAAAGGATATTGCATCCCTCCATCAAGAAGAGAATGTATCCGGACCGCCTCAGCAGGGAAGATATGTGGAAGCTTCTTGATTACTCCGGAGTCGTCGGAATGGGTCGCGACGGCTCGCCAACTGCAGCCAAGTGCAGAAGCGCAGAGAAAATCGGTGTTCAGACCCTTATTGTTAACGCATGCCAGAGCGAGCCCTATTTAACCTGCGATATTCATCTCCTTCGGGAGCAAACGGAACGAGTGATTCAGGGCGCTTTTGTCCTTTCCGGCTTGTGCCGGGTGAACCGTGTCGTTTTTTGTCTTTTGGATAAATGGGAAACTGAGCTTGCGGCTCTTCAGAGAAACTTTCAGAAACACCGCGAGCAGCACCCCGACCGCGACCTGGGTATTCGGGTTTTTCGATCCCGATATCCGCAAGGGTATGACAGGCTTATAATAAAGGCGCTTTACGATGTTGAGCTTCCGTTCGATCAATCCTATGAAGAAGCCGTCGGAGCCGTTATATTCAATGCGTCCACCTGCGCGGCTGTTTGGGACATGATTGAGCGAAATCAGCCGTTGACATCCAGGATCATTTCCATCTCTACCGACATGACCGGCGGACATAACATACTCGCACCGATCGGAACGCGGGTGAGTGAAATTCTCGAGCGTATTCCGGGGACTGCATCGGCCAGTCGGATTGTCACGGGCGGAGCGATTACCGGGACTGCAATAAAAGATATCAATACCCCCATCGTCAAGACAACGTCGGGAATCATGATTGTTCGCGGATTAGAGCCTCCGAAAACCGCCTGCATTCACTGCGGAGCCTGCGTTGACGCTTGCCCCGTCGGGCTAATGCCTTACCTGTGTGAGCATCTGATCCGGACGGGCGAACGCGAGGCACTGGCGCACGAGAGTGTTCGAAGCTGTATATCCTGCGGCGCCTGCTCGTATGTCTGCCCTGCGGGCATCGACCTCTCTGCCCGAATCGGAAAAGTCGCCGAGCAATTGAGAACGGAGCGCTGACATGAAGGAAATGAACGCCCCGCATATCCGCAGAAAACAAAACGCGCCGCAGCTATACCTTGACGTTGTCATCGCTCTGTTGCCCTGCTGTGTGGCCGCAATCTATGCCTATGGCTTGCGTGCGCTCGTATTGCTCCTATGGGGCGCAATGCTGCACACATTGACGGACCATTTATTTTCAAGGTTTGTACGAAGAGAACAGGCCTATCCGGATCTGAGCGGCCTGATCAGCGGGTTGATTCTCGTTCTTCTTCTGCCGCCGACCGTTTCAATTTGGGCGGTCAGTGCGGGAGTCCTATTCTCTTCGATCGTTGTCAAACAATTTTTCGGCGGCGTCGGAAGCAATCTTTTCAATCCTGCTCTGGCCGGCCGGGCTTTCCTGGCTGTTGCATTCGCGAAAACCACGACAGTTCTTGCCGAGCCGCTTTCGAGTCGGTGGGCACTGTTTACTTTGATGGCGGGTCCTGCGAGTGCCGTTTCGGCGACTCCGGGCAATCCCGATTGGTTAGAGATTCTGACCGGACTTTTCCCCGGGGCGATGGGTCTGACGGGTGCTTTGTTCGCCGCGGCGGGAGGGGTATACCTCCTCCTTCGAGGTATTATTAAACTGCACGCTCCGCTTTCTTATATGATTACCCTGACCGTAGGCTATTGGCTGTTTTTCTTTGGAGAGGCATCCGTCATCGGGATGTTGAGAATGCTGACATCGACCGGAGTCATTTTCTGTGCAACTTTTGCTCTCAGTGATTTTTCTACGGTGCCGATCTCGAGCCCGGGACGAATTGCCTTCGGTATCGGAACGGGGATTACCGCATTGATTCTTTTTTCATCCGGACGTCCGGATCTCGCCGTCGTGTTTCCCGTTCTCGCGATGAACGGTGTTACGCCGGTTTTCGAATTCTATATTCGGCCTCGCATTTTTGCGCAGCATCCATGGTATTCCCGAAAAGCAGATGCAGAGCAAGCGAACACAGATCAAGAGGTTCCTATAATGGGGCAGACCGATGAATCACTTGCCATACAAGGACAAACAGATGAATCACTTGCATTACAAGGACAAACGGATGAATCGGAGGCGCGCACATGACCAGGGCAGATATTCGGGCGTTCTTCATTCGAGCGGTCATCATTACACTTATTTCTGCGACATTAATGATTGTGCTTGGGCAAATCTTGCATGACCGGGCCTATCGCGCCGAACAGATTCTTCTTACGGAGAAACTGAACAGGTTTCTACCCGCTGACCGATACGAAACCGTCGCGGAAAGTGTTTTTGCGGCACATCCTTCGATTCGGGCGTTTTATCTCGCCCGGGATGCGTCCGGCAGGCTTCTCGGCTTTATCGTCGACGTACAGGTCGACGATAAGGATGGTAAATTGGCTACTCGCATGAGTATAACTCCGGACGGTGAAAAGGTAATCATGCTTCGGATCATGAATGACGACGGAACGGTGGCGGATATGTCCGACCCATCCGTAGCCGAGCTTTGCAATCAGTTGCAGGAAGCTCGTATTCCGGTTGCACTCCGGTCGCAGATGTCGGTCGACGTCCTGACACACAACGAATATCCTTCTATTCCGGGTCTGCACGACGGCGTGTTTTATGCTCAGGCCGAGGATTACGATAAATCCTCTTACAAAGATTATGTCGAGATTCGGGTATCCGGCGGACGAATCGTCTCGGTGTTATGGGATGCTGTTCACAAGGACGAGGGAGAGAAGAAACGGTCGGAGGCTTCGGTCTCCGGTGCTTTCTCGCTGGGCGAAGACGAGCCGCTGTGGGTCGCGCAGGCCGTTGCGATTCAGAACAGACTCTTAGAGGTTCAGGATCCGAACAAACTCGCTGTCAAATCGGACGGTACCACCGAAATCGTAGAAGGCGTCCGAATGGATGTGCACTTTTTCAATGAACTCACAGTCCGTTGCATAGAAAATTCCAAGAACAATATACCGAAGCCCACCGCGACTCCGGAGCCGACCGAAGGCCCCGAAGAGGACGCAGATGTGGGCGAAGACAATGGCGATGAAGCTGTCGGGACAGAAGTTGTTCCGACCGGGACAGCCCCGGTCGAGACTACGGTTCTCGAAACCGATACGGTTGCGGCAACCGTAACGCCAACCCCGACACCGGGCGGTACAGTCATCGGTAATGAAGACGGAGTCGTCAACCCCGATCAGAATCCGGTGTTGTCCGATAACATCGACGGATTGCCGCTTTCGGAAATCAGAACCCAGATTGTCGGAATTCCGGACGATCTGACGTTATCGGCTCTGACGACGCGTACGGTCAACAAGGCATATATTTTCCTGCGCGAGTATTTGAAATGGGGAGAATAGAGGGATGAGCAGCACCAAGGAAAGCGGAGATTACTCCTTCCTGTCCCTGCTTTGTTTGGGGTTCGCTGTTATTCTGCGTTCGTCCTCGCTGCGCGAGGCGGCCCGGACGGTTGCCTTTACCGGTGTCATCCTGCTCATAAGCTTTGTGTTGGGGAAGGTGAGCCGAAAAGGACCTTCCCTTCCACGCATTTTTAGCTTCGAAGCAATCGTGTTTACTGTTGCTATCGGCTTATTCGAGTCGTTTCTTATCCTTGTCCCGTCCGACCGAATCTCCGGGTTCTCAATCATCGACGAAGTGCTATACGCACTGCTCTTTATTCCTCTTCTTGCGGATCGGATGGAAAGGCGATTGCAAATCAAGCTTGGCCGAACAATTTCGCTCTTCTTCCTGTTCGCCGTCACCATTCTGTCATTGTCCGCAATTCGCGAGCTGGGCGCTGTCGGAACCCTCTGGGGCATTGAGATCACGTTCGGCTTATTCGGGCGGACCGCATACCTGGCGCATGATTCCTCGGCGGCGCTCATCCTGGCCGCATGGGTGATCGCGATGCGCCTTTTGATGCGGCGACATGGCGGGGATAGCCCTTCCTTTTCACGGGACGGGAACGCGAAGGTTGACGTCCCCTACCTGGATGTTCAACTCGAAAAGAAACAATTCCAGATTGCCGTAGCACTTCTTAGCACGACCTTACTTCTGGGCGCGGCGGTCTTTCCGGGAGCCTTCGGACTAATCATTCTCGGCCTTCCGGCCTTTCTCCTGCCGCTCCTTACCATAGTGGCTCAAGCCCTAATCATCGGAGCGATTGCATCACTGAACGGTAAAGAAGTGAGCCGGTTCGCGGAGACCATCCGCCACCCGTTTGTTCTTCCCCTTCAGACAGCCGTCGTTCTTCTGCCGATCCGGTTCCTTTTCGAAAAAGAACCGAACATGCCCGAGCTCCTGAAAAACGGGGTCCTGTATCTGGCGTCGCTGATATTGCTGTGGATTTTCATTCTCGTACTCATTTCGTTTATACGGACCTTCAAGCGCAAGATGCTCTTCGGACGGAGGCCCAAATCGGTCGACGGACTGCCCTTCGTATTCATTCTTGCGGCGCTCGGGATGATTGTACTGACGGCATTTTTGGGAGGATACGGAGTGGCGGTGTAAATGGAATGTCCGATTGAAGCTTATGCTTTTATGTAAGAGCTTGGAGTAAAACACGAAACCATCCGAAACATCTTTTGTTGTTCCCCCCACCAAAATAATGTATAATCGTCGCGTCTTGTTTCCGTAGCTCAGTAGGATAGAGCGACCGCCTCCTAAGCGGTAGGCCAGCGGTTCAAATCCGCTCGGGAACACCATCGGGAACATCAAATGGCGCGTCGGTTTTTGCCGGCGCGCCGCTTTTGTCTTTTGGGATATCTTCATCGGCAAAAGTGCTGCCGGAGATAGATTTTCAAGTGTTTCCTCAAAGCGTCCTTTCGGAACTCATGAGAGGACAATTTTTTCTTTTAGTACCCCAATCCCCGGTTAATGCTACTTCCGTCGATGGCGTTTATGGTAAGTAGAGGACCAAACGCGTGATCTGAAACGGACACTTCGCCGTTTTTATGTTTATAGGTAACCGTGCCAAAAAAGTCCCACACCGGAATCACGAGGCCAATGCTTCGAGTGTTTGCGTCGGTCACTCTCATTAAGCCGAGCTCGATTCGATGGATGTCGATCTTCATGGTCACGCCGTCCTGAGCAAAGTCATTTTGGATGATAATCATCTTTTCGAAAATACCCGTAACCTCTTCGAAAGAAAGAATGCTCGTGTCTTCGGCAACCGTTTCCGTAATGTCGTAGGGATTCGTCCATTCCATGCTCAAAACATCGTTATCGGCTACGATGAAAGTAAGGCTCTCGTATTCCCAACCCCAGATGTAGCCGCCCTGTCCGTCGTCTATGGCGCCGCCGCTCATGAAGTCGGTGATCGTGAATAATGCGTCGCCGACTTTTCGGGTGTAACGGAGTCTATATGCTTTTTGTACCTGCCCGTTGATAAGTCCGAATACAACGGAAGCATCTCCGAATTCATAGTCATTGATGCTGAGCTTTTGCAGGAGATCGTTTGCTTTCTGAACCGCCTCTTGCTCGGTAATTGTCGAAGCCGGAATCAGGCTCGGGTCGCCGAATTCTTCAATTCCGTGTTTGAGTCCGCCGCTGGTATTTATGTCCCAGAGATTTCCGAAAACGGGATAGTGATCTCTCCCGATGGAGTATGAAAAAGTGTTGAGCTTTTCGTGGCAATAATTGTTAACAAACATTGCTCGATAGAACCCGTCGCTGCCGTCGGACACCAGAAACATCTGCTCCCCGAGGTGGGTCGTACGGAACTCGGCGGGTGTCTCGACCATTCCCTCGCCTTCGGGGAGCATGCCGATTGCCATCTCGCATTTGGCGATGGAGCCTTCAAGCTCTCTACGGGCTTGCTCTTCCGTCTCGGCTGCGAGGAGACTGCGGAAATTTTGAAGCTCCAGAAGAATATCTGCCTTGGTTTCCGATATTTCGCCGGAGTAGGTCTTCTGCCCTTCGAAAAGCGCGGTTACGAAGGCCGCACTCTCTTCACCGGTAAAAATATGCCGATCGACTAAAAGTGTAGGTAACGCTGCCTCTCTCGGTGCGAGAACTTGAGCTTCTACGTTCACAATCAGCGTATGGGTCTCATTTGAGATGGTTTCTCCCTGATATTCATCGGGAATCAGAACCCGACCGGGCGCTTTCTGCGCATTTTCGATCATTTGAACTACGTCTTTTCCGATTGTGTCGGCCGTCGGTTTCGTGGCTGGCTGACAGCCTGAAACGAGGGCGCAAAAGACCGTTGAAGCGAGGAGTACGGAGACGAGCTTTTTCATATTGATTCCACCTTTC
>CAYGIB010000050.1:0-10471 GCA_964349735.1 uncultured Oscillospiraceae bacterium
CTATTTAAAAAAAAATAGATAGATGTAAATTTTTAGAGTTATATAATTTAAGAACTACTGACACAGAAATTGCGAGACAGTTTAACTGTTCAGAAAGTAAAATAAAAACTTTTAGAGAATCTTTAAGATTACCTAAGGTAGATAGAAGACATTTTACTGATGAAGAGTTCTTAGAAGTATATAGTCAAAATTTATCTGATAAACAGATTGCAGAAATCTTGAATGTGTCAGAAGGATATATAGTTAGTTACAAGACCAACTAACCAACGAACATAGCAGGCCCGGCACCATCGCTCGGCCGGAAGGGAGATAACGGATGGATTTACGCTTTGAGGAAGAACGGCCGATTTTCATCCAGCTGGCGGAGCAGTTGGAAGACGGAATTCTGGCCGGTGCTTTTCCCGAGGAATCCCAGATTCCTTCAACAACGGAAATATCCGTGCGCTTCAAGATGAATCCCGCGACGGCGCTTAAGGGGATTAACATACTTGTCGAGGACAATATCATATACAAGAAAAGAGGGTTGGGTATGTTTGTTTCCAAGGGCGCGGTCAAGGCACTGCGCGAAAAAAGAAAGAGCCAGTTTTTCGAGCGGTATGTTGTGTCCATGGCATCGGAGGCTAAACGTCTCAACATATCCGCAGACGAAGTATTCGAAATGGTCAGGAGGGGGTATTCAATATGAATTCAATGGAGCTAATCGGCGTCTCGAAAGACTTCGGGAATGTTAAAGCATTGGACAACATCAATCTGGTGTTCGAAGAAGGGAAACTCTACGGACTTCTGGGGCGCAACGGTGCCGGTAAAACGACGATACTGAAGATCATGTACGGGATGATTTATCCGACGTCGGGCACCGTTTTGGCGGATGGACGGCCGGTCACGGACGACGATATACTCGGTCAGATGTTCTTTGTCGGAGAGAAGAATTATTTCATACCCGATACCACAGTCGAAAAGACATTCTGTTGGATGAAGGACTTTCGCCCGGAGTTCGATACCGGGTACGCGAAATCTCTGGCCGACTCCTTCGGATTGGATATAAAAAAAAGAATCCGAACCCTGTCGACCGGTTACGCGACTCTTCTAAAAAACATCCTGGCACTAGCATCGAACGCTCCCTTTCTACTTTTGGACGAGCCGGTGCTCGGGCTCGATGCGAACCACCGGGATATGTTCTATCGATTCATGCTCGAAAAATACGGCGAGAAGCCCTTCACAGCAATCCTTTCCACACATCAGATCGAAGAGGTTGCAAGTATTGTCGAGCATGTTGTCATCATCAATGACGGTCGGATCATCAAAAATGAGCAGCGGGATACACTTCTTGATTCCGGCTACTCGGTCAGCGGAAGAACGGAAGCCGTCCGCGAGTACGTCAAAGACAGGGAAATCCTGGGAAGCGATATACTCGGAGGCTATGAAACTGCATATATTTCAGGACCGCGCCCGAAAAGCGGTGTCCCCGAGAATCTGGAAATCGAAAAAATAGACCTTCAGCGTCTCTTCATTCAGCTGACAAATACGCAAGGGAGGGAAACGATATGAACCTGCGACCGACTGTCAAATTGATTACCCGGGACATCATTACCAAGGCATTCCCGGTATATTACAGCTTCCTAATCATCATCTTTATACTACTGTACATGACCGGGAAAACGGCAAACAATCAAGCGAAATGGGTCATCGGCGGAATCGTATCCGGTTCCTTCTTCGGGATATTTTTCCTGATGTTATATTTTACACCGCAATTATTTCGCTTTCTTACTCAAATGGGAGTCAGCAAAAAAACTCAAATCAAAGCGAACGCCCTCTCTGTTTTGATCCTTTCCGCGATCATTGCCCTGGCTGACCGGCTGCTGTGTCTATTTGGGTCGCTGATTATATATGATAAACACTTTGAACCGGTGATTGAATTCACGGCATCCGATTCGCATATTCCGTTTTACGCGCTGATCGACTTCGGATTAGGATTCAGTCTTCGGATACTGGGGATTTCCTTCGCGTTACTCATGTCGATGCTGCTCATGCGGATGAATGTGCTTCAAAAAATGTTGTTCTGCCTTGGGATGTTCGTTGTTATTCTCATCGCCTGGCATGATTATTCCTGGTTCTTTTTTGAAGACATTGCCGGTACAAATCCGTTCCTCGGGATGCTGCTATTAAGCTTCTATGGTCTGATATTTTTCTGGCTCTATATAATTCTGGCTCGAAGACAGTCGGTGAGAGACTGATTCATTAAAAAAACGGAAGACGATTCTCCCAGCGAAACAGACACTTGACCTTGTGCCCCCGTCAATGCATGCTTGAGAACGCTGGCGTAAAAAGGTATAATTAACGCAATATATGCCTTAATATTCGGAGGGGGACTCATTTATGAAAACTCGTATCATCATATTTCTGATAATTCTTGCCCTTATTTTTCCGGTTGCCGGATGCTTTAAAAAGGTGACGGTCCAATCCCTTTTGGAAGACGCAGCCAAGAAACTGGAGGATGCCGAGTCCTTTCAGATGGACGCGAAACTGGAAGTCGACGTCGAAATCGAAATCGAAACGATGAGCGTTGGCATTCTGGCGGAAGCGGAAGCGACCGGGAAAATTACCGGCGATACCGCTCATTTAGAGGGCAATCTTTCGTATAGCGCAATGGGCGAGAAAGAAAAGATCGACTTTGAGGCCTATCTGGTTCAAGAAAAGGACGAGATGACAGCCTATGCCGATATGGGAGAAGGATGGTCTAAGTCGGGCATCGACGAGGACGATGATGATTTCGATGATGCAAAGAAGCTTATGGATGGTCTGAAACTATATAAGATGGTGGAGCAGCTCGTGGAATACGCAGATGATCTCGAGCTTTCCAAAAAGACCGAGAAGGTCGGCAAGATCGATGCGTATGTCATTGAAGGAAAGGTCAGCGGCGAATTTATCATCGATTATCTGAAGAGCCTCGACATCGAAGAAATAGAAGAACAGATTGAAGATATGTTGGATCAAGGGGACGTCGACCTTGAAGATTACGAAGTTGATATCAAGCTCCTGATTGACAAGAAGACCAAGCTGCCCGTTCTTCTCGAGATTGATTTTGCCGACATCGTCGGTAAGGTGGTTGACCAGATGCTCGGAGGGATGATGGCTCCGATAATGAGTTATGACGGAGAAGATGAGAATGAGGATGACGATGACGATGAGGAGCTCAGCCCGTCGACGAGCGTCAAGACATGCATGTTGGAGATTGAATTTTCTTCTTATAACGACGTAAAAACCGTTAAGGTTCCCAAGGATGTAATGAGCGAAGCCGAGGAGAACGATGATTACATTGACTCGATCGATAACGCTCAGGACATTCTTGATGATTTGTGGTAATCGATGCAAACACATTTCGCCCGGAGATTTTCGCGCCGTAAACAATGAGGCGAGATCATGCGAAACCGTTACAATATAAGAAAGAAAGCGCTGATCGCACTGCTTATTGCAGTCACGACGGCGCTTTCTTCCTGTGGGTTGAGTTTAGAAGAGAGCTCTGCGGGTTATTCCGAAGCGTCGGTGACAATGACCCCCATACCTTCACAAACCGAAGAACTTAAAACCCTTCCGTCCTCGGTTATTTCTGAGCCCGAAGAGGGTGAAAACCTGGTCATAGCGGAGAAAATCCGCCTCTATATGAGCTCCGTCGAATACCATGGAGTCGTGCTGGTCGCACGCGGGGATGCGGTGATTTTCGAGGGGGCATACGGATATTCGAATCTGCGCGAAGAAACAGAAAACCGGACGGACACGATTTTTGAGCTTGGCTCGATAACGAAGCAATTTACGGCAGTCGCGGTGATGATGCTCGCGGAACAGGGTAGACTGTCGCTCGACGACCCGCTCAGTCTCTATATTCCCGAGTATCCCTACGCGGAGACGATTACGGTCCGAAACCTCCTGAACATGACCTCCGGAATTCCGGATTACATAACCTGCGGAGCGTTGGGCTTTGGCATGGAGGATCTCGGTTTGGCTTCCTTTGAGTCGCTCGAACAGGTCCGCTCCATTATCGAGAAAGATTATTCTCGAGCCGAAATCGTCGGGATGATTTCGGACTATGCACTGCTTTTCGAGCCGGGAGAAGAATTTGCCTACAGCAACACCAATTATTTTTTTCTCGGAATCATAATCGAAAAGATGAGCGGCATGAGCTTCTTTGACTTCGTGGAAGAGACTTTCTTCGTGCCGCTCGGAATGGATTCTACATCTACAGAGCCCACTTCGTTAACCTCCCGGGGTGCGATTCTTCTTTATAACGGAGCGATTTACTTACCTTCACAGAACCGGACGCTGAGCTTTGCGGCCGGTTCGATCTGCTCGGATGCCCGGGATTTGCTTATTTGGGAGCAAGCTGTTCTGGAGGGCGATTTTCTTTCAACAGACGGATGGAAGCAGGTATTCAGTCCGGGCCGATTCGATTACGGTTTCGGCTGGCACATCATGTCCGGCTATTACGAGCACAGCGGCAATACGGTCGGGTACAACACGCACGTGTTGATTGAACCCGGGAGCCGGACGGTCATCATCGCTCTTTCCAATACGCAGGGATTAGACGAATATTATATTGACGGAAAAGTGAAATCCAATCAGGTGGTTGCGGAGATATATAATCTTCTGTTCAACTAAAACCGGATCAGACAGAACCGGAAAGATCGTCCGCTCTATGCCATGCGAAAAACATTACAGACCCGAAAACGGATCAGTAGGATTTAGGGATGGACCGTTCTTTGGTGCTATACTCAAGGAGTGAAAAGAAACGGTTATCGAAAGTCGACTCAGCACGAGATCGATGTTTATAAAGGAGAACAGGAATGGATCGAGAAAGCGGAAGCGGTAACAGAAAAAAGAGAAAAACCGGCGGCACCTCGGGCGGCGAGATATATAAGAGAGGTTCCGGACTGAATCGGACGGGCGGAAAACCCGTCGGCAATTCATCGGGATATGAAGATCGAAGAGAACCTTCCGGTTCTCATTCGAATGAGCTTCCGTCTCAGGAGCAAAATACCGGTATGAGCCAACTGCCGGACATCGGAAATCTTCTCGGATCCGGATCGGAATCAAGTTCCGGCGGATCGCTTCTTGGAAGCGGGCTGGGATCACTTCTGGGCTCCGGGGGCAAGAAATCGAAAGGCTGCGGTCTTTCGGCCGGCAAAATCATCCTGATAATCATCGTCATCATCGCCGTGGTCTTTATCATCATCAAGTGTATGCCGAAGGCGGAAGATAACCCTTCGACCGCTGCAACGAACAGCGACACCGAGGCGACACTGGGGAGCGATACTTCAAATAACGGAGACCCGAGCAACAACAACATCAGCCCGATGACGGGCATCACGGGACCCCGTACACGAAGAACGGAGATTCTCGGCGACGGGAAGGATGTCTTTACCATCATGGTTTATATGTGCGGAACCGACCTCGAGACCGATTACGGAATGGCGTCCGCAGATATGAACGAGATGCTGTACGCTAATCCCGGTGAAAACCTGAATATTATTATCGAGACCGGCGGAACTAAAAAATGGCAGAACAGCGTCATTGAAAGCAACACGAATCAGCGGTACCGGGTGACGGAGGACGGGCTTCTTCTGCTGGACGGAAATGTCGGCAAGAAAGCGATGACCGATCCGGACACGCTTTCAGACTTCGTGTCCTATTGTGAAGAGGAATTTCCCGCCAATCGGTACGCGCTGATTTTCTGGGATCACGGCGGCGGGTCGCTGGCGGGCTTCGGATATGACCAGCTTTTCCCGAGCAAAAAGTCTATGACATTGGACCAGATTTACACCGCGCTGGAGGAGGCCGGTGTAAAGTTCGATTTTGTCGGCTTCGACGCGTGCCTGATGGGTACGGTGGAAACTGCCTATATGCTGAATTATCACGCGGATTATATGATTGCTTCCGAGGAGCTTGAGCCGGGAATCGGCTGGTATTACACCGACTGGATTCGCGAGCTTTCGAAGGATCCCTCCATGTCCACACTCCAGATCGGAAAGAACATCATCGACAGCTTTGTTTCCACGTGCCAGGCCAAGGTTCCCCGCGATGTCGCAACCCTTTCTCTAATCGACCTGGTAGAGCTCAACAACACCGGAGACGAGGCTTTTCGAGCGTTCGCGCTATCCGCGGATGCGATGCTGGACGATGATTTTAAGATTATCTCCGACGCACGCGGGAATACGCGGGAATTCAACCGTTCCCGGACGGATCAGGTCGATCTGATTCACCTTGCCGAGAATATTGATTCTCCGGAGGCCGTCGATCTTGTCGAGGCGATGAAGAAGTGCATCAAATACAACCGAACGACATCGAACATCATGAACGCGAACGGATTGTCGGTGTATTTCCCCTATGACGAGCTGAAAAGCATGTCTTCGATGATGTCCGTATACGAACGGATCGGGATGGGCGAGGAATATACGGGGCTCGTGAAGAAATTCGGCAACATGGTCGTTGGCGGCCAGGTAACGACCAGCGGGCAGTCTTCTCCGATCACCTCCCTTTTGGGCGGATTGACCGGAGGGACGGGAACTGCTTCCGAAATCTGGTCGCAAGCGTGGAATGCTTTTTTCGGCAACCCGGATTTTTCCGGCATAACGGGAGGAACCGCTCAAGAGCCGGGCGAGTGGGTCGATTCGAATCAGATTCAATCGAATGCCGGATACTATGAGAATCATTACCTGAATGCGGCTGACTTAGAACTCGTCGAAAAGAACGACGGATTTGTGGTGCATTTGTCCGACGAGCAGTGGAATCTGGTTCAGAGCGTCGAGCTGAACGTATTCTTTGACGACGGTGAGGGTTATATCGATCTGGGCATCGATAATATCGTCGAGTTTGACGAAGACGGCGACCTGGTCATCGGATTCGACGGGACGTGGGTCGCGCTCGATAAGCATATCGTCGCGTTCTATATCGATTCCGTCGAAGAGAAGGGTGATGCATACACCGTCATCGGACGTGTTCCGGCTCTTCTCAATGGGAAACGCGTGGATATTGTCGTGATATTTACTCAGGATAAACCTTACGGCGAAGTAGCCGGTGCGAGAATCAATTACGGAGATACCACCGATACGATGGCCAAGGGGCTCATCGAGATTCAGTCGGGAGACGTTATTGATTTCTTATGTGACTACTATACCTATGATGAGGAATACGAGAACAGCTATTATCTGGGCGACCAGATGATTGCAGACGGCGATTTGACCGTCAGCTATCACCCCGTCGGCAGTAACGAATGTATGGTAACATACCGGCTTACCGATATCTACAACAATACCTATTGGACCCCGGCGATTATATATCAGGAGTGACCGATTAAGAGAATCTGTCGTTGTTCGCAGCAACAAGGAAGAATCCGGAAAACGGACGACCGAGGCAGCCGCTTTATCCATTAAGCCTATTCGATATCCTCTTCGATTTCCTCGAGCCGGGTCTCCAGAAGACTCGGGTCGAGGAAATATTTTTTGGCCAGCGAAAATGAATTGGCCATATAAAGGCCGTCGCAGATGCGATCGTCGAAGGAGTAGCCGATTGCGCAGCATTTTCGAGCGACAACCTGTCCGTTTTCGACGACCGGAAGCATTTCGGTCTTGCCGAGCGCCGCGAAAACGCCCGCCGTTCCAACGTTATACGGATGATGGTAGACGTAGTCGGTACGGATGGATTTGAGGTAGGTGAGGAACATGGTTGCATGAAACGGGCTTCCGTCGATGACGCTTTTGGGCATCAAGTTGTGCCGGTCCATCCATTTAATAAATCCGACCAGTGCTTTCTTGAAGATACCGGGCATCGAGAGGATAAGCGAGACCAACTTGCCGCTGTCTGTGTCGGAGGGTTGATTTAACGCATCTTCTATAGTTCGGTTGATGATTTCCGTCACCTCAGAGATGGATTCATGGCCTGTAAAGGAAAACTTTACGGTCACCTCGTGGCCGTTATCACGAAGCTCCGGCTTAACGACCATTGAAAAGGAATATCCCTTGCGTGCGTAGAGCTTCCCGTTCATCACAAACCGGTTGACGAACGGCCGCTGTGCGATGACGCGTAAGTAGACGGCGATAAAAACATGAAGGTACGTCATACGGGTGCCCTCGCCCCGCTTCTTATGAATATACTCATCAATGCCTTCCGTTCGGATGATTTGCTTCGCGTAGACCTGGGCGTCGTTTCTGCGTTCGATAATGAACGGATAGAGCTTCTCAAACGGACCGAGACTTCGAATCAATCTTCCGTCGTGTCGTTTCATGTGAACCTCCGATAATCGAAAAGCGTTCCGAAGAAATGCAGGTGCTCATTAAATTGATTGTACCATCAATTCGAGGGTGTCCGTATGCTTTGATTCACCGATATCCTGTGTTTCCCAGGTAGGATTCACCGATATCCTGCGATTCCCAGGTATGATTTACCGATTTGCTGCGATTCAGAGTTTAGACATGGTAAGATGAATATGGCTCAGCACGGGGATATGGTTGAAAATGCCCCGTATATCATCAGATACAGAGGTGTTGTTTAAGCGCTTGAAGGCGAGGAACGGAGAACATATATTGTGAGTGAGATGAAAAAACGTATCCTGATGACGGTTCTGGGTGTGTTGATTTGCGGCTTTTCCGTCGGGATGTTCAAGTTTTCCGCGTTCGGTCTGGATCCGTTTCAAGTTTTCGCGCACGGAATCGCGCGACATGTACCGATCGGATTCGGCACGCTGTATGTGATTATTAACGTAATCATGCTGGTTGTGATTTTCTTTCTCGACAAGACCAAAATCGGCTTGGGAACCCTGATCAATCTTTTTCTCATCGGATATATCGCGCAATTCTCGGAGCAGCTGTTCCTAAATTGGCTTCCCGACCCGAATCTGTGGATACAAATCGCGTTTCTGCTGATCGCCATCCTCGTGATTTGCCTGGGTTCGGCTTTTTATTTTACCGGAAATCTCGGCGTCTCGACGTACGATGCCATCGCGCTCATCATGGCAGAGAAAAAAATTGCGAAATTTCAGTATTGCCGTATCGGAACGGACATAATCTGTACGCTGACGGGATTTCTTCTCGGCGAAAAGCCGGGGATCGGGACCATCGTCACCGCTTTTTTCATGGGACCCATTATCGCGTTTTTCAGACACCGGCTCGCGATGCCTTTCCGATACGGAAAGGAACGCGCAAGAGAGCTGATAATCATCGAAAAAGAATTCAAGCGGACTAAAAAGGCAGAGCCGGACAGAAGCTGAGGCTTCCTGCCGACAACCGATTAGCGAGATAAATATATCGAATAGCGATAAATGAATGTTGCAAAGCAATATTCTTCATGATAAAATGCACCTATCGAAAGCATTGCCCCGGCGGGCTTATAAAAATTTTTCGGAGGTGCAAAATGAATTCGATCGGAAAAGCCAGCCTCTCGTTTGTATTACGGATCATCACGGATGGATGCATCGTCCTTAATTTCCTGTCGCTCATCGGATTATTCTGGTTGGCGAGACGGATGGAAGACCGGTTAACGGAAACCTTCGGATGGTCGGAGCCGTATTGGTTCATTTTTCTGTTTTTCTTCGTTTGCGGCCTATGGACGCTCGGGATTCTTATCCAGGGCCATCTGATTCTGCGAACCCTTGAGAAGAATCAGCCGTTCGACATGCAAAACGCGAAGCGCTTTTTTCGGGTGGGCATTTTCTGCCTCTTCATCGCCACTACTTTTGTCGCCAAAATATTCCTTTATAATACGCTCCTGACGGTCGCCGGTGCCGTTATATTTTACTTGGCGGCCTTGATTTCATTGATCTTATCGGACGTTTTCGTCAAAGCATCCAAAATTTGGGAAGAGCAGCAGCTCACGATTTGAAAGGAGAGTGCGGAGAAATGCCGATTATTATTCGACTGGACGTCGAGATGGCCAAGAAAAAAATCAGCCTTTCCGATCTGGCCGAGCGCATCGATTTATCGCCGGCCAATCTCTCGATTCTAAAAAACGACCGGGCCAAGGCGATTCGATTTTCGACACTGGAGGCAATCTGCCGGGAGCTGAACTGCCAGCCCGGAGATATACTTGAATACACAGCGGAGGAAGATAACAATGAATAAATATTTGCGCGCAATAGCGGCATCGGTGATCGGAGCCGCAGCGGTGGTTGAATGCTTTTTTTTCGGCGACGGATTTTCGGCATTTAATTCCACAGTCCTCTATTATGCCCTGTTGCTCGCCTTTTTTCTGGTTGTAGGGTTGCCGCCGCGCGGGTCTAAGAACCGGAAGCTGCAATTCTTCCTTTTTATCTCGATTGTCGCGTTATCGGCGACATATACTCTTTTTGACAATCGCGGCCTTCATTTCCTGAATGGCATGGTCATTCTCTTCCTGATGGGGCTAATATGCCTCGGGCGAATCGGAGAAGACCGATGCGCTGTCGGCGAGAAGGGCTTCATCAAGGAGCTGTTTACCGGGTTTATCC
>CAYGIB010000050.1:10481-10925 GCA_964349735.1 uncultured Oscillospiraceae bacterium
GGTTTATCCTCCGCCCGTTGCTTAGCATCCCGGATCCTGTCCGTGAAGCCGCCGCGTTGATGAAAGAACGCAGAGGCGTCAAAGGGAGCGGCAACCAGACTGACGAAGCAGTAGACCCGGAGCAAACCGGAGAAGTCAAAACGATCGGGAAACGCGGAGTGCCGATCTTTTTTCAAGTCTTGGTCTCATTGATGATCGGGGTGCCATTGATTCTGATTCTTACCGTTCTGCTTGCTTCTTCGGATGCGGTTTTTGCCGATTGGATGGAAAATCTGTTCAGAAATTTAGACACAGAATTCTTCATTCGAATCATAATGAGGATTGTCCTATTTGCTTTCGTCATTCCGTTTATGGCCAGCACGATCTTCAGCTATAAGAACCGCCGTTTGTTCAGTCGGAGATATGCGGAAGGAGCCGAAGAGAAGAACGTGCTGATTCCAGAGG
>CAYGIB010000051.1:0-6542 GCA_964349735.1 uncultured Oscillospiraceae bacterium
GGCCAGTATCGATAAGATTCTCGAAAATGAAGATTACTTCATCAAACGCTCCACGTGGGTCATCGGCGGAGACGGTTGGGCATACGATATCGGATACGGCGGACTGGATCATGTCTTGGCGACGGGTGAGGATATTAACGTTCTGGTTTTGGATACCGAGGTGTATTCGAACACCGGCGGTCAGGCATCCAAGTCTACACCGAGCGGAGCGATTGCTCAGTTTGCGGCCGGCGGGAAGCCGATCAGGAAGAAGGATCTCGGCATGATGGCAATGGCGTACGGATATGTGTACGTCGCGCAGGTTGCGATGGGCGCGAACCAGAATCAGCTCATGAAGGCGATGACCGAGGCGGAGGCGTATAAGGGCCCGTCGATCATTATCTGCTATTGCACGTGTATCAATCACGGCATCAAGAATGGCATGGGCTCCACTCAGAAGCATGAGAAGGATGCGGTGGAGTGCGGTTATTGGCACCTCTACCGATACAACCCAATGTTAAAGGCAGAGGGCAAGAACCCCTTTACGCTTGACTCCAAGGAACCGATCGGAGATTTTCATGCGTTTCTGCAAAGCGAGGTTCGTTATAACTCGCTGAATAAGAAGTACCCGACCGAGAAGGTGGACGAGATTTTCGGTAAGACTCATCAGGACGCCATCGAGCGCTACGAGTCCTATAAGAAGAAGGCGGAGTAATCATTCGTTTCGGGTCAAGCCTTTTCTTTCGATTCAAACACGGACCCGGGCGTTGCCCCGGGTCCGTAGCTTTATATTTACCGCGTGCGTTGGAAACGCCCTTCTTGAATGCTATAATGGTGTTTGATTTGATGCTTGCGGAGGTTGATTTTGTGAAACCCGACGACCGGCAGAAACTTCTCCTTTCGGACACTGCGGTGCCGGATTTATTTATTTCCGAATATATGCCGGCTCTTTCGGGCGCGGCGGTGAAAACGTATCTTTATATCCTGATGGCTTCCGCGAAGGGATATGTCCTCGGAGAAAAGGAGATTGCGGCGCGCCTGTCTCTTTCCGTTGAAGACATTAACGGAGCAATCGCCGAGCTGACGCTCGCTTCGCTCATTAATCGCGATGACCGCGGTAAACCGAAGATCAACGATGTCAAGGCCCAAGAGGTCGATCGATATATCCAGCGGGCGAGCCGGGAGGACGGCAAAGAAAACGAGCCGATTTCTCCTTTGAACGAAGCGAGGGAGGAACTGGCCCGCTCCGTCGAGAAGACCTTTTTCCACGGGTCGATGGCCTATAAATGGTACAGGGAAATCGACATCCTGCTTTTTGAGATCGGATTGGATCCGGATGTAGTGTATGCGCTTTTCCAGGCGTTATATGAGAGTAACCAATTGACATCGGTGTCTCGCATGAAGGAGAAGGCCGTCGAATGGCACAGTAAGGGTATCCGTTCCGCGAAGGATTTGGACCTGTATTTGGCTCGCGAGGAAGAGGTTTCCGCAATTCTGCGTAAGCTCGGGAAGCGCCTTAGGAAGAAGATGACCGGATTCGACGAAGATAACGTTCGGATTTGGGTCGAGAAGCTTGGTTACCCATATGATATGATTGAGTATGCGGTACAAAAGGTTTGTGAATACAGCACTGTACCGTCGATGAAACGGGCGAGTGAGCATATGCTTGCATGGTTCGGAGCGGGTGTTAAGACGGTCGAAGAAGCTCGGGCGTTCGAGGAAGAGCAGGCGAGAATCAACTCAGCACGATATCAGAGCGATAAAGCGCAGGCGAAGGGGAGCGGAAGCACTTCACAGAAGCAGAACTTCGCGGGAGTGACATATACGGAAGAGGAACTGCGGCATTTCGAGGACAATCCGAGCGAGCTGATGGAGCTCTACGCCCGTGATAAGACCGGCCCGGCCCCGCACTAGGAGGATAGCATGGGAAGAATTCCCACTGAGATTTATAACATTCTTTCCGATCGGCGAACGCGAAGCGAGGTCTTGCGAGATCGCCGGATTCTTGAAGTGTACCGCAAGTCCCCACAGCTTCTGGAAGTCGACACCCAAATCCGGATTCAAACGGCTGAACGTATGATGGCCTTGCTCGAGAATCGCGATGATTCACAGTCGGCCGAGAGACTCGATCAGCTGGAACGGGAGCGAACGGAGATTATCTCAAGACAGTCCATTCCCGAGGACTATGATCGACCGGTTCCTTTTTGTTCCGAATGCCTGGATGAGGGATTCGTGAACGGAAAAGAGTGCCGTTGTATCAAGGACTTATTGTTTCCGGTCTATCTCAAGGCATCGGGCTTGGAGCGATATCCGGGAATTTCTTTTTCCGAGTATTCGAACGATTATTACTCAAGTCCGGAGAAGATCACGCCGATTTACGAGTTTTGCCGGCTGTACGCGGCGATGGATCGAAGGGGACGGCCGAATCTCTTATTTTGGGGAAATCCGGGAACGGGTAAGACATTCATAGCCGTTTGCCTGGCCCGGGCACTTGCCGAAAATACCGAGCCTGTGCTCGTCATTCGATCCGCCGAGTTGGTGGAGACCATGGATGAATACAGAACATTGAAGCGCTCTTTTAATCCGGATCCTCAAAGAGATGCCCAAATCAGCGCCAGGCGGGAGCAGATTCTCGACGCGGAGTTTCTGCTGATTGATGAGCTGGGCGTCGAAGCCAAAGGACCCTACAACACAGCAGATCTTTTGCATATACTCGGGGAGAGACAGCATAGCGGACGAGCTACGGCCATCACCACCAACCTGTCTTTGGCTGAGCTCGGAAAGCACTACGACAACCGACTTCATTCCAGGTTAATCGGAGATTTCAGGATTTTCCATTTCGAGGGTGAGGATATCCGAACCAGGGATGAATACCGGAAAAGCGGCAGAGGAGGAAGAATCTAAGAGTAGTTTTGGATTCAACCGTATCATGGCGATATCTTGCGGCGTTGACATCATTCGTATTTCCAGAATTCGCGACGTCTTTAACCGAAAAGGCGATTTATTCTTGAACCGTGTCTATACCCGGTCCGAGGCCATAGCATGTGCGAACAGCAGAGGAGAATTATCGATGGAATCCTTGGCTGCCCGATTTTCTGCAAAAGAAGCAGTATCCAAAGCCTTGGGAACGGGAATCTGGCGTCAGGGGATTGGTTTTACGGACATTGAGATTTCTGTTGATACGAGCGGAAAGCCGACACTGTTATTGCACGGCGCTGCGCTATGCGCATTCGAGCGACTCGGGGGAAAAAGCTCATCCGTCAGTATATCGCACGACGGCGATCTGGCGGTTGCGATGTGTGTCATGGAATTTTCGGATACCGATTGCAGGGGAGATAACGGATGAAGCATATCCGAAAGCTTTTTCGATCGATTGGCAGAACTCTGCGTCCGCCGAGAGTCCGGACTCCGGTATCGAAGGATATCTCCGATGTCGATAAGATTGCCAAAATTGAAGGAAAATTCGGAGCACCCCAAGACGTCCGGGAGGTTTGGCTGCTTGAAGCTGAGGACGCTACTGTTTCGAACACAACAAAACGCGGACTGTCTCGTATGCTGCTCCCTGCGATCGTCTTCGTTGTGATTGTTGTTTTGCTGTTCTGGGTGTTGCCTGTTTTACTTCCCAAACTCATCGAAACGCCCGAAATTGCGATGTATATTTCTCCGCAAAACGAGAAAATTTACACCGACGCCTCCGACCGGATCGTTATACGTTATGTTACCAGCATCCTGCTTGAGCCGGATGTACGAAGCGGGCGAATTACGCAGGTGCTTTTCAACGAGCCGGTTAAGCTCCTGTCCGAGACGAATCAGAACGGATACGTTTTGATTCGTACGACCGACAAAATTGAAGGATACGTGTTGGAAGAAGATTTGTCGACCGAGATGGATTCAATTGAACCGGATCTGCACCAGTACAAGCTGATTGTGTCGGATGTTTCCAAGAATATCATGTCCCATGCGAGTAACGGCACGCTCGAGATTGAAGTGATGATGAACACGGTGCTGTTTTCGGATCAAAAACGCGACGGAGTATATCATGTCGCGCTTCCGGACGGGAAAGACGGGTGGGTCAGCAGCAGCGGAGTAATCGAATTGGCGGTCCATGCACCGGTCGAAAAGGTCGGCGTCCGATATTTCGTCAGCTCGGTTCTTAGCTTTGTAAACATGACCCGCCTGGAGAGCGGAATTACCAAACGCGGGCTTTCCGTGCAATGTCTTGCATATGTCTCGGCTTCGGTAAACGGTGTAACGCTTCCCCGGGAAATGGAGAATCAAATCTCTGCAGGGGAAGCCGTGGAACTTCGGTACGACGACATCACGGGTGTATTAATTGTTGACAGCATCATGCCCGGTGACTTGGTATTTTTCCGTCATCCTCTGGATATGGAATCGAATACTCCGTTCGAGATGGGAATATGCACCGAAACCGGGACGTTGATTATGGTTTCCAGGAGCAAGACGACAATTCGTCTGATCTCGATTTCCGATAATCTCCTTCTGCAGCAGAGGATCATCGCCGTCCGGAGAATTTTCGATTAAAAGGCGGCTGAACACCATTTGCTTCGGAACCATTCCCAATTAAAAAAATATGAAAATGAAAAAGGCGGCTTATGATAAGCCGCCGATTAAAGCATTTCAAAAAGACGCAAATCAGGCTCTTTCAACCGCACCGGAACGAAGACAGCGGGTGCATACATGCATCGTCTTAGGAGTTCCGTTTACCGTAACCCGAACGCTACGCACATTGCATTTCTGCTGTGTTAAAGCACGACGGGAAATTTGCGAACGAGTGATTCTGATTTTTCTGCCGAAAAACATATTCTTCTGACAGACCTCGCACTTTGCCATGGTGATACCTCCTCATTTCCGGATAACGCGCAGAAAGAATAATATCATATTTCATCTCGGTGCGCAAGGAAAATCTTTATTTGCCGGCTGCTTATTCGAGTTGGGCAATCGCCTTCGTCGGGCAGACGGCGACGCATGCTCCGCAATGCGTGCAGAGCGACTGGTCAATTACCGCCAGGGATCCCTTCATCGAAATAGCCTGAACCGGGCACTCCTTGACACAGCGCTTGCAGCCGATGCAACCGATGCTGCAGTATTTCCGTGTCTGGGCGCCGGGCCATTCGTTGCTGCACCGTACCGCAACGGTCGCGTACGCAGGAAGAAGCTTCAACAGTTTCTTGGGGCAGGCCTTGACGCACTGGCCGCAGGCCGTGCATTTTTTGCGGTCGACATGGACAATACCGTCCTTGATGCTGAGGGCATCGAAAGCGCAAACTGCCACACAATCGCCGAAGCCGAGGCAACCGTACGTACACGAGCCGGGCCCTCCGAGCAAGTTATGGGCCGAATGACAGGACTGAGTGCCGAGGTACTCGTACCGGGGAGAGGTGTGATCACGTGTGCCCTGGCAGTGCAAAACAACGAGCTTCTTTTCCGGCTCAACCGCTTCCGTACCTAATATTTCCGCAATCTCACGCGCGCAATCCGCGCCACCTACGGAGCATAGGCTGGTGTCCGCACCGGGTTTCAATAAGTAATCCGCATAGCCTTCGCAACCGGGAAAACCGCAGCCGCCGCAATTCGCACCGGGAAGGGCATCCATAAGCGCTTCTTTCTTATCATTGCGGGGCACCTTAAAAATGTTGGAAACGATAACAATCAGTAAGCCGAGAAGCAGTGCCGCCCCGAGCATTATCAAGCTCGGAACAAGAATGTCTTGAATAGCGGATAGACGGATCGGTAAGACGTACATATGATATCTCCTTGAATCTCGGAAGGATTATCCGAAAATATTATCAATCAAGCCCTTGAATGCAAAGAACGAAACCGACACCAGCGATGCGGCAATCAGTGTAATCGGGAGGCCGCGCAGTGCCTTCGGAATATCAGACTTTTCTATGCGCATGCGGACGCCCGAAAAGAGGAACAAAGCGAGTCCGAAACCCAATCCGGCTCCGAGCGAATTGATCATCGCATCGGGGAATGAATAGGCCTTGTTGATGTTCAGTATGGTAACGCCCAGAACCGCGCAGTTCGTGGTAATCAAGGGCAAGTAGATGCCCAGCGCCCGGTATAGAGGCGGCATCGCCTTTTTCATAATGGTTTCCACCATCTGGACCAAGGCCGCAATAACCAAAATAAAAATCAACGTCTGAAGAAATCCAACATTCAGCCGGTTAAGCAGCAAGATCTGGATCGGCCATGTTATGGCCGAAGCCAGAAGCATAATCGCAATAACGGCGGCACTCATACCCATGGCAGTCTTAAGGTTCTTGGATACCCCGAGGAACGGGCAAATACCCAGGAACTTCGACAGAACAAAGTTATCGACCAGAATCGCGGAAAAAAGAATAATCAACATTTGTTCCATATCATTTCACCTCGCTTCCGTTGCAGGCAGAACATGCGCCGCAGGACTCACAGGCGGAATCGGAGGCAGCCTTCTCGGGAAGCAACTCTTTGTTTTTCTTGGAGTTGCGGTGATTCATCTCGCGAATCACAAACTGCATCATCACGATACAAATGCCCAGCACAAAAAAGCCTCCGGGAGG
>CAYGIB010000051.1:6552-10734 GCA_964349735.1 uncultured Oscillospiraceae bacterium
TCCGGGAGGTCCGATGAAGAACAACATCGGCTCAATTTTCTGAACGAGAATTACGCTTTCGAGGATCGGTACCTTCAAAACAAAAAGAGTCCCGGAACCGAAGAACGGCAGCTCCAAGTTAAAAAATGTTCCGGAACCGAAAATTTCACGAATGCTTCCCATAAGAAGCATCGCAATCATGAAGCCGCCGCCCATACTCAGTCCGTCCAGGACCGAGTAAAGCGGGCTCTTCTTGCTCGCGAAGGTTTCGGCACGTGCTAAAACGACACAGTTGACGACAATCAGTGGAATATAGATTCCAAGGGATTCGTTGAGCGCCGGCAAATAGGCGGAAATGACCAGTTGAACAATCGTCACGAAGCCGGCGATAATCGTTATGAAAGCCGGAATTCGCACCTTGTCCGGAATGATATGGCGCAAGAGCGATATGATAAATTCAGAGCCCGTTAAAACGAATATGACGGCAAGCCCCATAAAAAAGCTCGCTTCGGCGGAAATCGTCACAGCCAGTAGCGGACACATACCGAGAATGAGTCGAAATGCCGGATTCTCGTAAAGGAGACCGTTGAGTACTACGCGAATCGGGGACTCTGATTTCTTTTTTTCCTCGAGTCGCTGATCCGGTGATCTGTAGGTCTTGTCGGACATATGTTCACTCATGCTCCGATCACTCCCTTCTCCGATAGAGTATTGAAGGCGTCAACGGCTTTGTTGAACGCATCGCAAACCGCCTTAGAAGAAATCGTAGCTCCGGAAATCATCTGGACACAGCCGGAATCCGCTCCCGCATGTTCGCCGGCGTTGATTCCGGAGAACTGGCTCGTGAAGGAGTCATCCTCGACTTTTTTACCGAGCTTGGGTGTCTCGTCGGGTGCGGTGACAATGACCTGGAGGATGGAACCGTCAAGCGCCAGGCCCGAAGTCACGATCACATCTCCGGCGTATCCTATGCTACGGGTCACAAAAACATATCCCAGAAGGTTACCCTGGCCATCCCGCGCCTCTTGAACCTCGTCGCATCCACAGCCGGCGGCCACCAGTAAATCCTTAAGTTCAAAGCTGATCTCGACGGCATTGAATGTATCCGCATCCGGGAAGATGTCCGACATACGCTTAAAAGCCGCTAATTCTTGCTGATTGGCAATCGCATCGCGCGTCAGCACATTGGTTGCCGCCAGTAGAAGTGCGACAACGAGGCAGATGACGGCGAGCGTAACGGCCGGGAGGAAATTCTTAAGCTGTCGCATTTTTCTTCACCCTCCTTTCTCCGAACGGCTTAATCATAGTCAGCCGGTCTATGTGCGGAGTCAGGATGTTCATCAGAATAATCGAAAAGGATACGCCCTCGGCCATATTACCGTAGTAGCGAATCAGAAAGGTCAGAATACCGCACCCCAGACCGAAAAGAAGCCGTCCCGAGGTCGTAATCGGGGAAGTGACATAATCCGTCGCCATGAAGAAGGCTCCGATGATCAAACCTCCGGTCAGGAGCATAAAGGCCGGCTCATAAAGGGCATCCGCCCAGACATCCATTGACAGGGGTTCGTACCGGACCGCTTCAAAGATCGGGGTGTGCCCGAAAAGCATCACCAGAATGCTGAACGACCCGATGTACGCCAGAGGAATCCACGGAACGATCACCTTGCGAATGAACAAATATGCGGCGCCGATCAAAAGTGCCAGGATACAGACTTCACCGATACAACCTCCCTTCTCGCCGAGAAATAGAGACATCAGCGTCGGAAGAGAGGCGGACTCCTGAATCGGTGTCGCTGAGGAGACGGTGGTGGTAGAAACGGCGCTGCGCATCAATGCCAGCGGAGTCGCGGAGGATACCAGATCCTTGCCCATAAGTGAATTAAAGAAGGAAAAGGCGCCTTCGCGGACGGTCCAGTGAGTCATCTGAGAAGGAAAGGATATGACCAGGAATATGCGCGCCGCCAGAGCGGGATTGACAAAGTTGTTGCCGAGCCCCCCGAACATTTGCTTAACAACGACGATGGCAAACAAGGCGCCGATTACGACCATGTAAATCGGTAGTGTCGGCGGCAGGTTCAGGGCGAGAAGAACGCCGGTAACGACAGCCGAAAAATCCATAACCGTGTTTTCGCGTTTCATCACTTTTCGGGAGATGTACTCAAAAACCGCACAGCTCAGCACGGAGACCAAGATCAGGACTACGGCGCGAAGACCGAACAGGACTCCCGATGCGACCGATGCCGGAATAAGAGCGATGACAACGTCCCTCATCAGTGAGGCGGTCGTAGCCTTATCGCGAATATGGGGTGAATTGGATACCTGCAATTTCATAATGTTCGTGCAAAGCAAGTCAAACTTATCCTTGGGAGGATGGCGGATTGTCTTGCTCCTCCTTTCCCGATAATGCCTTCTGGGAAGCGGCCAGAAGCCTCTGTTCCTGAGCGTAACGCTCTTTCTCGGCGCGGATGAGCTTCTTGCCGTTCGTGATGCTTTGATTCAAAAACAGCTTAGCCGGGCACGTATAGGTACAGCTTCCGCATTCAATGCAATCCATCACGTTGAAATACTGAAGCTGCTCGATGTCCTTTCTTCTTGCCGCCTGATCGATACCGTTCGGCAGAAGGGACATCGGGCAAGCCATTACGCAGCGGCCGCAGCGAATACAGGCGGATTCGGGAGGGACACGAGTCTCCTTGCTCCCGAAAACCAGAAGTGCGTTATTCGCTTTGATAATGCCGCAGTCCATACGATCCAATGCGACACCCATCATCGGTCCGCCCATGAGAATCTTTGTAGGCTCCTCGCGGAGTCCTCCGGCCGCCTCGATAACATCTTTGACGTGAGCGCCGATTGGTACGTTAAAATTGCCGTGGATATTAAGAGCACTTCCGTCGAGGGTAATACGTCTTCTGACCAATGGCATCCCGGTCTTCAGATATATACCGATATGACGGGCAGTGGAAACATTTAAGACCAGCACACCGACGTCGTGCGGAAGCTTTCCCGGCGGAACCTTGCGGCCGGTCAGCGCATAAATAAACATCTTCTCCGCGCCTTGCGGATAAATCGTTTTCATCTTGCGGACAAGGATGTCGTGCTTCTCGCCGGTCTTGAATACTCGCTTTCCGAGTTCATGCGCGAAAATTTGGCTGACAAGCGGCTTATTATCTTCAAAGCCGATGATGGCGGTCGGAATATCGACCCATTTCATCACGGCCAGGACGCCGTCGATAATCTGGTCGGGGTTCTCGCAGATCATGCGGTAGTCAGAGGTAATATAGGGCTCGCACTCCGCTGCGTTGATCAGGAGAACGTCCGGCTTTTTCCCTTCGGGGGGATTGAGCTTAATATGTGTCGGGAATGAGGCTCCGCCCAGTCCGACCAGTCCGGACTCGCGAACCGCCGCAAGAAAATCTTCCCTGGACTCGATGACCGGCGGAGCGAGGGAAGGATCGTCGACATACTTGCCGTCCGACTCGATTCGAATGGCATCGATGGGCTCGCCGACCGGCGACACGACGTGATGGAGCTCCTTAATTGTTCCCGAGACACTCGAATGAATCGGTACTGCCATCGGGTGATCCGAACGGGCAATCACCTGTCCGACATAAACATAGTCACCGGGTGCGACAATACTTGTACAGGGAGGACCAATTTGCTGGTGCAAAGAAATGTCCACTTCGGGAAAGTCAGTTAACCGTATGGAAGGGAGTACATTCGTGTTCTTGTTTTGTTTGGGATGAACCCCTCCGCGAAAAGCGAAAACATTTGCCAAAAAATCGCCTCCCAAAAGTATTGTATTTTACCATTATAATAACGCACGGGGTCAAACCCCAAAACATTATAAGCAAAAATAAGAGAAAACGGAACTGTTTTTTCATCAATTTTTGTTGCGTTCGGAGAACGGAAGCTTATTGCACGCCCTTTTTTCGATTAAAAACCCGTCGCAAATTCTTTCTAATCAGTTGACAATACGTTATAATACCTCCATCGACCGAAAATGGAGGCGATAATTATGATCGATATCAATGAAATACGCAATCACCCCGTAGAGGTAGCAGCAAAGCTGGCCAAGAAGGGGTATGCCGTTGATTTTTCGGATTTCTTGATTATCGATAAGAAGCGCCGGGAGACCATCGGTTCCGTCGAGGCACTGAAAGCCAAGCGCAACAAGGTCAGTGCCGGGATTCCTCAGATGAAGAA
>CAYGIB010000052.1:0-679 GCA_964349735.1 uncultured Oscillospiraceae bacterium
TTTCGGAGCGCAAGGAAAAGTATAAAGGATACAAAACAGGATGTCAATAATTGAATTGAGCAGGAAAGCAATCCCGGGAAAAGTCCCGTCTCCGGTACGAAATTAAGCATTGCCTGTCCGCAAATCATCCTGCAAACAATCGCATCGCATTTTCGGTCGTGATCCGGGCCATATCCTCCGGAACCACTCCGAGATAATTCGCGATATAGTCCAGCACATAGCGTACGTAAGACGGCTCGTTTCTCTTTCCTCGAAAAGGCTCCGGAGTCAGGTACGGGCAATCCGTCTCGATAAGAATCCGGTTAACCGGAGTAACAGATAACACCTCCCCGGCCTTTCGGTTGTTTTTGAAGGTAACCGGGCCGTCAAAGCCGAGATAGAAGCCCATCGAAAGGAGCTTTTGCGCGGTTTGCGCACTTCCGGAGTAGCAATGAAAAACGCCGGTGCGCTCCGAAAACAAGCCCTTACGGTAATACTCCGTAATGATATCGAGCATGTCCGCAGTGGCTTCCCTCTCGTGGATGATCACAGGGATGCGCTTATCCAGGGCCAACTCCAGCTGACGTCTGAACACCGCTCTCTGAACATCTCTGGGTGAAAGGTCGTAGTGATAATCCAGACCGATTTCGCCGAGCGCGACAATCCGGTTGGCCTGCCGTTCATCCAGCCATGAAGACAG
>CAYGIB010000052.1:689-10701 GCA_964349735.1 uncultured Oscillospiraceae bacterium
GCCACGCCTGCGGTATCAAGTACGGGCGCGGCCACTCCGATGCCGTGTGCGGGTGAACCCCGACGGCGCAAAAAAGTTCGATCTTGGCCTCATGACTCCTCCCGGCCATTTGAATCGCACATTCGCTGTCGGCCATGTCGGCGGAAGCAAGAAGAATCCGCGTCACCCCAGCCTGTTCCGCGCGGTTCAGCACCTCGTCATAATCCCCGGAAAAGCGCTCGTCACATAAATGCGCATGCGTATCGAAAAGCTCCATCAGGAGACCTCCGCGCCCGGTTCCGCCTCTCCCTGAACTCCGAGGACCCGATATCCGTCGGCGGTCTCGGCAGCAAGAATCATTCCCTGCGACTCAATTCCGCGTATCTTTCTAGGCGCCAGGTTCGCCAGGTAAATCACCGTTTTTCCCAGAAGCTCTTCGGGTGAGTAGAACTCCGCGATTCCCGAGAGTACGGTTTTTTCGCCCGTGCCGTCATCCAGGATGAATTTCAAGAGTTTATCGGACTTTAAAAGCTTTTCGCAGGAGGCAACGCGGGCGGCGCGCAGATCCATTTTCGAAAAGTCTTCGTATGCAATTTCCGGCTTCACCGGTTTAACGTCAGCCATCGCAGCCTGTGCATTTTCGTCGGTCGCCTTTTCGGGTGAAACCGAAGGCTTGGCTTGGCATTCGATGATCTTTACCTCCGCAGCCGGAGCTGCGCCGGAAATCCCCGACAACTCGGAAAGTTCCTTTTCGACATCCACTCTCGGGAACAGGATCTCGCCCGCCGTCACCGAGGTCTGCGCGGAGAGAACGTCGGCAAGCCCGGTCTTGTCCCAGGCAGTCTGCTCGGCAGGTGCGCCGATTTGACGCCATACCAACGGCATCGTGTTCGGCATGACCGGAGATAAAAGGACGCTTACGATTCTTATCGTGTCCAGCAATCGATAGAGGACCGTCGCAAGTCGCGCGTGCGACTTCTCATCTTTATAGAGAATCCAGGGCACGTTTTCGTCGATAAATTTGTTTGCACGGGAAATCACTTTGAATACTTCCGCAATCGCCGCCGCAATATGGAAGTTCTCGTAGTTTTCTTCGACAAAGATCTTGAGGCCGGTCGCCATCCGGACAAGTTCGTCGTCCTCCGGCTTATATTCGCGTTCCGCCGGAAGGGTTCCGTCAAAGTATTTAACTGCCATCGCAATCGTGCGCTGAACCAGGTTTCCTAAGTCGTTCGCCAGGTCACTATTGATGCGATTGAGCATCATCTCGTTCGTAAACGGGCAATCCATGCCGAAAAGCATCTCGCGAAGCAGATGGTAGCGCAGCGCGTCGACGCCGTAACGATCCGCCAGTATAAACGGATCAATGACATTTCCGGTCGACTTGCCCATCTTGGCTCCGCTAAAGGTAATCCATCCGTGACCGTAAATTTTCCGGGGCAGCGGAAGCTCAAGCGCCATCAGCATCGCCGGCCAGATGATTGAATGGAAGCGAATGATTTCCTTCGCCATGACATGTATGTCTGCCGGCCAGTATTTTTCGTAATCGGAATATGCGTCGTTCATATAGCCCAGTGCGGTGATGTAGTTGGAAAGTGCGTCGATCCAGACATAGACAACATGTTTATCGTCGAAGGTGACCGGTATGCCCCATGAGAAACTGGTTCTCGATACGCACAGGTCCTCAAGACCGGGACGGATGAAGTTGTTGACCATCTCGTTCACACGGCTTTGGGGCTCCAGAAAGTCCTTTTCGCTGTCGGTCAGCAGCTTTTCGAGGCGCTCGGAAAAATCGGACAGACGAAAAAAATACGCTTCTTCTCTCGCCTCGGTGACCTCGCGGCCACAGTCCGGACATTTGCCGTCGACCACCTGACTCTCGGTCCAGAAAGACTCGCACGGTGTGCAGTACTGACCGGTATACTCGCCCTTATAGATGTAACCTTTGTCATAGAGCTTTTTAAAAATCTTCTGCACGGACTCCACATGATAGTCATCCGTCGTGCGAATAAAGCGATCGTACGTGATTCCGAGGCGCTCCCAGAGGCGCTTAAAGTTATTCACATACACATCGACGTATTCCTTGGGCGTGACACCCTTTTCGAGCGCATATTTCTCGATTTTCTGGCCGTGTTCGTCGGTACCGGTCAAAAACATCACGTCAAAGCCTTGCATTCGCTTATACCGGGCGACGACGTCACACGCGAGCGTCGTATAGCAGTGTCCGATATGCGGGTCGCCGGACGGATAATAAATCGGCGTTGTCAGGTAGTAAGGCTTTTTCGGATGCATGAAAAGACCCCCCTTGTTCTAAGGCTTGCATAATCGTTGATTATAACCAAGAAAAATAGTTTTTACAATGAAGCGGCGCCCTTCCCGTGTAATCTCAGGCTTATGCAGGCGATTATATATCGCGCGAAAGCGCGTATATTCTTATACATAAATGATCTCGAGTTCAGGCGAGCGAGTCCTTACAATCACCGGTGTCGGACTTTCTCGACTCCTTATCCATCGCCCGGGATCTGCCTAAGGAGAGAAACTTGGATTCAAATTTAGCGGGCTCCGTCGGACATCCGTAATAGAACCCCTGCAGGTAATCCGCATTCATCTGCGTTACGGCAGACGCCTTTTCGACGGACTCGATTCCCTCGACGCAGACCTCTTTTGAAATGCTGTGGGCAAGAAGAACGATGGCCGAAATGAACGAGCGGTTAAAACGGTCGGTTTGAATGTCCTCGACAAAAGCGCGATCGATTTTCACCTCGTCGACGGGAAGATCCCGTAGATAATTGAGGGATGAGTAGCCCGTTCCGAAGTCATCAATGGCGATTCGTATCCCCGCGTTGCGGAGTCGAATCAGATTCTGTCTGCAGGTCGAAATACTGCGCATCAATGATGTCTCCGTGATTTCCAGCACAAGATTTTGCGGGCGAAGCGAATACTTGCGAATCAGTTCAACCACCGTATCCGAATAGGTGGGTCGCGCCAGGTCTTCGGCTGTTATATTGACATGAACAAAAAATTCCGGATTCGCGCCGGCTTTGAGCCATTGGGCACATTGGCGTATCACGCGTTCCAGAATCCAGCTTCCAACCTGCTCCATTTGGCCGGTCGCCTCCAGAACCGCAATCACTTTTTCCGGCCGGACATCTTCTTTACCGGGCAGATTCCAGCGAAGCAGCGCCTCGGCTCCAACCACCTTTCCGGTTCCCGGCCGGACGAGCGGCTGATAGAAAATTCGGAAACTATCCTTTCCGCTGCGGATTGCCTTGGAAAGCTGAAATTCAAAATCCAGTCTCTCTTTGAGCTCCCGCTTATCGGTCGGACAATAAATTGCGTGCTTTTTGCGCTTGTTTTGCTTCACCTTGTGGAGCGTAATCTCGGCATTGACCACCAGTTCTTCCGCCGTTGGTCCGCAAGACGGAAACAACGCCGAACTCATCGAAAAGGAAACGAATATTGAATCGCCGTCTATCATCAGCGGCCGCTCCGCTTCCTCCTGAATCTGTTCCATAAACCGCTCCGCTTGTATTCTTGTCGCATGCGGCCATAAAACGCAAAACAAATCGATGCCGATATGATAGAGCGACCCGCCGCTCGGCAGACGATCCCGAAGAAGCTTTCCCAAGTCTTGCAGAATGTCATCTCCGGTATCGCGTCCGAATCGGTCGTTATACGTGTGAAACCCACGAATATCAATCAGAATGACCGCGGCGGAAAGCACGTTGCGATCATCGATCACTTTTTCGATATCCTTTATCAGACGTTCGCGCGTCGGCAATCCGCTGACCTCGTGAAGATAGCTTGTTTTTTCGACAAGCTCGCGGACCTCGTTCATGCTTGATAGATCGAAAATCGTTCCGACAACCATTTTGGATTGACGGCTGGAGTCATAAAAGGCCTTCCCTCTGCTGGCGAGCCAAACCGTTCTTCCGTTCGGCTTATTGATGCGAAATTCAATCGAATATCGCTCTGTATCTCCTTCAATCATTCTTTCGATGGGTTCGCGAAAACGTGCGCGATCCTCCGGTATGATGTAATCACTGATGAAATCAATCAAATTACCGCTGACTTCCAGCGGCGCCTCCGGAAACAGCTGGCGAAGATTTTCCGAAAAGGAAATCGTCGAGCGGTTAATATCCGCGGTAAAGACAATCGCGGACGTCCCTTCGATAATGCTCTTCTGAAGAAAATCAGCCTTCTTGCGCTCGGTAACGTCAATCAGAAGACCTGTGAGATATCGGGTAGAGCCGGAGATGTCGTAATCGGAAACCCCGCACGGATGTACCCAAATCTCTCCCCGGGACGGAGACAGAATCCGAAACTCGCCGGCCGAGAAATCGTTACCGTGTTGCAAGAAGCTTCCGACGGCATTCAAGAAAGATGTCTGGTCGTCGGGGTGAATTAATCCGATTACATCTTTGGACGCATGTTCGATATAGTGATTGGGAAGCTCAAGGACCTTCTTAAGGTAAGAGTTGACATAGACGATATCCGTAACGGAATCGAAATAGAAAACAAATTCAGATATTCCGTCGGAAAACAGTTGAGACAAAATACGTTCGGACATGGAGCGGGTTTGATCCGTTACCAACCCGAAAACTTTGCTCTCGCCGGAGGTACGAACCAACTGCATATGCACACGTATCCATAAGACATCCTCGAAGGTTTTCCGGACGGCGTGCTCGACGACAGCAACGCGGAGCTTCCCTGATAGGAGTTGATTATATGCTTTTCGGTATTCGGATATCACTCGTTCGCGGTCGTCTTCCGGGATATACTGAGCGAACGCTTCAATAAGCATCGGTTGAGATGCTTCTCTGCCGATTACATCTGCCATTCCCGAGGAAAAATACAGCCGCATATCCGAAGGGTCAGACGTGAACGTGCAGATGCCGATTTCTTCCAATAAAAATCCAATCGGCGTCTGCAGGGTGTAATCCGCTGTTGCCGACATATCGATATCGATCACCGGCTCGTCTTGGTCGCCTTGAGAAAACAATCCGCTCCTCCGCTTCGATTCATTACTCTTTACGGTATTTTAACACCATTAGTGCTTTTGAGTATATTACGTTTTTGCTCTCGCCGGATTCGGCTGACAATACCGAAGCAATTTCTCTTATCGATACTCCACGCTCAGAAAGCTCGAGAATTTTCTTTTCTATATCATGTTCTTCGATGTAACCGGCGCTTCGGTCTGCCCCTTCTAAAACCAGGACAAATTCTCCCTTCGGCACCTGTTGAGAATAATATGCCCGGGCTTCATCGACGGTCATTCGAATGACCTGCTCGTATTTTTTGGTAAGCTCTCTGCAGATTGCGACTTTCCTTGAGCCTGCGTGCAACTCGGCCAGTTCATCCAGGGTCTTCACCAGGCGATGAGGAGCTTCGTACAGAATCACTGTAACCTCCGAAAAGCATACCGCAGTAAGTCTCTCTCGCCTCTCTTTTCCCTCCGGGGGCAGAAATCCCTCAAAAAGAAAGCGCCGTGCGTCCAATCCGGAAAGGGCAAGAGCCGAAGCCAGTGCGGTCGGTCCAGGGATTACCGTAATCGCAACATTCTCTGCCGCGCAAAGCCTTATCAATTGCTCTCCGGGATCTGAAATGCATGGCATTCCGGCATCGGACACCAATGCGATGTTTTTCCCCGAACGCAGGCTCTCCAGTATCGCTTTTTCTCGCGAAGCGCGATTGTGCTCATGATAACTCATGAGCTTGGCGTGTATTCCATGCGCCTTAAGCAACAAACCGGTCTGTCTTGTGTCCTCACACGCGATGAAATCAACCGATTCCAGAATTTCCTTCGCGCGGACAGACATATCACGGGGATTCCCGATTGGGGTTCCGACTATGTACAGCATTTTACTCCTCGTCCGAGTAAACCTTGATCATTTCACTCGTCATCTCATTTCCTGTCTTGCGCAGAATTAAAGGTGCTTCAACAACAAATCCACCCTGCTTCCCTCCTTTACGTGCGGAAAGCAGAAAGGCCGTAGCTTCGGATTCATGGCTCGGGTGAATCATTTTCAATACTCGAGGTTCAGCGCCCGCACTCGATGCCGCCTGAAGAACCTCGGGCAATCGTACTGCCCGGTGAACCAGCGCAATCGTTCCTCCGGGGCGGAGTGCTTCGCATGCGGTTTTCATAAAATCTTTTATCCCCCCGAGCATTTCGAATCGTGCATTCAAGAGCGACTCGTTCCCGGCTTCGGTTCGGGTCATGAGTCCCCGCTCCGGTCTTCTGTAGGGAGGATTCAAAAAAACCAGGTCATATGCGGCTTTCTTCACGAGCACCGAATCCGGAAATTTCCGGATATCTCCCGCAATCGGGCGAATCCGGTCTTCTAATCGATTGAGTTCAATGTTTCTCGAAAAAACGTCGTAAGCCGCAGCGTCCACTTCGATGCCGTCAATGTACAGATCCGGTCTCCGGGCCGAAAGCAGTAAAGCCGCTGCGCCGGAACCGGCACCCAACTCCAACGCTTTCCCGCCATTTTTAAGATAGGGAGTCACAATTGCGCAAAAGTAAGCCAGAAGTACGGTATCCTCCCCGAATCGGAACCCGTCCCTTCTTTGAATCATCCGGAGTCCCTTGCGTCCCAAGTCCTCCAGCGTTTCCACCTGTGAATCAAAAAATTGCGGGTCACTTGCGGATTCTGACATTCATGAACCTCTTTTGACAAAACAGCTCCCAATACTCAACACCGCCCTCCGAAACGTATAGTCCCGGAGGGCGGCATCCATTGCTCTCAATCCGTTACATTAAGCCGGCGAAATCGCGTCGACGGGACAAACCGCCGCGCAGGCTCCGCAATCGATGCACAAGGATGGGTCGATATTATACTGGGTGTCACCCTGACTGATTGCCCCGGTCGGGCACTCACCCTCACAGCTTCCGCATAAAATACAAGCGTCCGATATCACATATGCCATATTGTATCCCTCCATTCTTCGAAAGCATTCTATCATCAGTTTGGATGCGATGCAACGCCCGCGCATAAAACGCAAACCGTTCCGACGAAATCGGTATCACTCATCATCCTCTAAAAAAGCAACATCCATCTCATCGGAATCGTCTCCGTCCTCATTCTCATCCTCCTGCGATTGATGTTCCCTGCACTCCTTGCACTCCTCCGAATCCCGAGGACAGAAAGGCTTTCCTTTTCGAAAAAGAACTTTCACCTCTTCGGCTTCGAAATGCTCGTTGTCTGAAGCATCCTCATATTCCAGTCGAACCGCAACTCGTTCGCGAAGAAGATCGGTACTCATCACCATGCCCTGACCCTTGGGTGTCATGACGACATCCCCCTGTCGGGGAAGACGGGCGTGCGCGTCCTCATAAGCGTCTTGCTCGTATTTAAGACAACACATCAGCCGACCGCAAGCGCCCGAAATTTTGGACGGATTCATCGATAATCCCTGCTCCTTCGCCATCTTGATGGACACCGGAACAAAGCCGTCCAAGAAGGAACAACAGCAAAGTTCGCGTCCGCACATGCCCAAGCCCCCGACCATTCGGGCTTGATCCCGCGCGCCAATCTGCCGAAGCTCGATACGAATTCTGAACACGGCGGCCAAATCTTTAACCAGTTCTCGAAAATCCACACGTCCGTCGGCTGTGAAAAAAAAGACAATCTTTTTCGCATCTGCACTGTACTCTGCGTTGACCAGATTCATTCTCAGACCGCGCGCTTCGATTTTCTGAACGCAAATCTCCTGGGCCTCCTGCTCTTTGACTTTCTTGGCCTCGTATTTATTCTGGTCCTCCTCGTTGACCAACCGGATCACCGGTCGGAGCGGCTGAACAATCTGGTCCTCCGGAATATCGACCGCTTCCTCGGAAACATATCCCAAATCCGGACCCTCGCTGGTTTCCACGATGACAGCGTCTCCCATATGAAGACGAATTTCACCGGGATCAAAATGATATGTTTTCCCCGCATTGTGGAAACGAATACCGACTACTTTAGGCATGACTTAACTCCTCTTGAATAGACAAAAGCATCGTACAGACGGATGACTCGAAGCTGTAATTGCTGTTGACCGCTTTCGCAGCCGCAGAAATGGCCTTAGATGCTCTGTCGACGGATATGCTGGTTATTTTCTTGCGTTCAATCATCCGGATAATATTATCTCTTTTATCGATAACCCGCAACAAAGGACTCCGCGGATTCGATACGAGCTGTGCGATATCTCCGATTCCCATCTGAAGAACGGTTAAAACCTCATTGATTCGATCTTTATTATCTTCGAAAAACGCATATTGATCTGTAAGCAAATCAGAATAACGAATTCCCGGCATGGCATTGAGCAGATTTGAAACATTTTCTCGAATTTCAGCAAGCGACTCGTCGTCCGCCATACGGATAGCCACCCCGGGAATTCCTTTGGAGACGGCGGAAATGAGAGCGACTTGGCTTTCTTCAAGACCTGATTTTGTCGAGAGAATCTGTCCGATTTCTTCGTCCGTGTTCGGAGATAAAGGAACGGTTACGGCACGCGAAAGTATGGTCCCCAAAAGCTTATCGGTATCCGAAACGGTCATAATAATCACAACGGACGGGGGGGGTTCCTCAAGCGTCTTCAGGAGCGCATTTTGTCCTTCCTCATTGAGACAGTCTGCCTCAATGAGGTAAACCTTTCTTCCTGAAATCTGGGGATACATGGAAACATCGTAGACAATCTTCTCTCGAACCTGGGAAACACGGATGCTCTTTTCTCCCGACTGAGGAGATAGTCGGATAAAATCAGGGTGAGTCGCTTCGTCACAATATCGACAAGAAGCGCACGCCCCACACCCTCCGTTCTCGCCGGGATGACTACACAGAAGAGCTTTGGCCATGGCCGACGCAAACAATCTCTTGCCGATTCCTTCCGGTCCGGTGATGAGGTATACCTGCTCCGGCCGACCGAACAACAGCGGGCGGATTCTGTCTTTGGCCGCCCGTTGCCCGATAATCAGAGAGAACGAACTCATTACATTTTCTCGAACTTTTCTACATTCACGACGAAAACCGTCGCTCCGCCGACCATTACCTCCACCGGGTAAGGGATATAGGCGCCGCCCATTGCCGAGGGAGTCACGTTCGTGTTAATCGCGGATTGCCGACTGGACGAGAATTTCCGAATCAGTTCAATGACCTCCTCCATCTTCTCTTCCTCGACAACAATCATTAAAGTCGTGTTGCCCGACCGGAGAAAGCCTCCGGAAGAGTTTAATTTGGTGACTCGAAAACCGACCTTATTCAACTCGGCCATCAGTCTCGGGCTGTCCTCGTCATGCACAATTGCGAAAACAAGCTTCATTTGTTCATTACCTCCCAAACTTTGCGTTGGATTAATTGAAAAATAGAATCAATGGAATCCATGGCGTCCAGCAAGACCATTCTACGATTCCTTAAACACAGTTCCAGATAACCTTCACGGACCCTCTTCATAAATTCGAAGCCCGCCCCTTCGAGACGATCCGTATTTGTTCGTCTGCCCTCCATCCTCCGATAGGCATCCTCAACGGGCAAGTCCAAAAGAAACGTCAGATTCGGCTCCAATCCACCGGTCGCCCAGCGATTCAGAAACTCAACATCAGAAAGGCTGAGACCTCTGGCATATCCCTGATATGCCGTTGTCGAGTCAAAAAATCTGTCACAAATTACGACGCTTCCGGCACGGAGGGACGGAATAATGCGTTCGCGAACAATCTGCGCGCGCGCCGCCTCGTATAACAACAATTCCGCCTCGAATGACATCTCGCCGTTCGACTTGTCAAGGAGCAAGGAACGAATCTTTTCTCCGATGTCGGTACCGCCCGGCTCACGAATCAAATCGACAGTATGTCCCTCCGCTTCCAGATAATCCCGGAGTTTTCGGATCTGGGTCGATTTCCCGCTTCCGTCTATTCCCTCAAAGGTGATAAAAAGTCCGGCTTTGTCCGTCATTCTTGACCCTTTCCTTTTTATATTATATCTCAAATCAATCGTGATTTGTAAAGCACCATACGTATTATATCGAATTCCAGAACCTTTTCCATAGATAC
>CAYGIB010000053.1:0-10624 GCA_964349735.1 uncultured Oscillospiraceae bacterium
GATATTGACTTCGTGGGGATCCCCGTCGCCTTTTCGAACACAAACAGCATCAGAAAAAAAAGAAGGGTCTCAAAAAGAACAAGCGAAGCGATGCGTGCCGAGAAGAAATGAAACATTTCCTTGAAAAATGGCCCGTTTGATTTGAACACCCACGCTCGGTTTGTGAGAAACGCAAAGGTGACCGCGGCGACCCAAGAAACGGTGTTCACAACGATGAACAACAGGATACCCTTGAAAGTAAGCAGGTCTATTTTGCCGCTGCTCCCGTAAAAAACTGCTTGAAGTAATCTATATACAATGACATTGACCAGAGTGGTCAATCCGCCGAAAACAAGATACATCAGAATCTCCCGTTGCTTTTTCCGCCGGGGAGTTAGCGATTGGCCGCCGCGCAAGAATTCAGTTACAGACATATCTAGACTCTCCTGACCGTGGGCGCAGCCGGTTTTCTTTTGCGAATCTGATGAATAATAATCGCCAGCATGAATGCCTCCGCAACGGAAAGAACCAGAAACACGATAAACAGGATCAGAAACGCAGGTGTCTCCGCCTGAGAACGTGCGACAAAGGGATACAAATCGTTATCTTTTAAATCTATGGCGTAGAATCGGGCTTTCCCGGTATCGTCCTGCATATAGAGCACCTTGGTTCTTCCGTCCAAGGATATATAGCCTTGAACGGATTGTCCTCGAAAAGTAATCGTCTCCGCACGGAATCCTTCGGGCGGCAAAACGCCTTCGGGAATCGGGATAACGGTCAACAGCTGTGAAAGTCGAAAAAAAACATTCTTTGAGTCAAACGCCAGAACCGTATTTGCTTGAGGCGTATAGATGAACATGCCGATTTCTCCGGACGGGGATTTGAGATACAGCAAAACATCCTTCATACCGTCCATTCGAAAAGCAGGAACCATTCTGCCCTCAAGGAGAATCTCGCTTTGATAAAAATCCGAAGGAAGCGACAGAGGCTCGGAAAAATCGGCAAACTCATACGTGATACCCAGCGCATCGGTTACCGTGGCTCCGGGCGGAACATAGCTAACCTCTCGGGTAACGAGGACGGTATATTCAAGGGCAGTTTTCAGGTCCTGCGCCAGAACGCTGATCTTCAGTGTATTTTCACCGAGGGCCAGTCCGTTCTGGCCGGAAACAAAGACCTGCGCTGACAAGCTGGTCGGAAATGCCGTGACGACAAGCTCCGTAATCGACCGGGGCACCGACACCTTGTATTCATATGTCGTCGGTGAAAAAGAGGGCGCCAACACCGCTCCGTCAATAGAGAGAGAGGCAAGCGAAGCGTCCGTTGAAACAATGGTCTTTACCGGAATGGAAACCGGTGATCCGGAATATACCGTCACCGTCTCCAACGCGCTGTTTCTGAATCCGGCGGCGTTGCTGATCCAGAATCTTATCTCGCCCTTGGAAGACTCCAAGACTTCGAAATTGATACGACAAAGAACGGTCTTCTCATTACGATTCATCGAAGGATCCGCCGGCGTGGGGATTGGATTCCCTTCGCTGTCTGCGGTGGGAGCGGTCTGGTTTGCCAGTAATTGAGACTCGACGTTGTTGTCTATTCCGGTAATGACAATGACACTCGTACTGGCCGAGTGATCGATGTTGAACGTGGACGGAATATCGGTCCCGCGCTCCAGACCTGCAAAAGAAACACTGGACGAATCAAACTGAATTTCGATCGGCCCGAAACGCGTCAGATTGGGAAATGTATCCAGAGTCACCTCGACCGAAACCGTTTCTCCGGGATCAACCGGAGTCGTATCAACCTGAAGGTCAACCGTTACTACGGAAGCGGCAAACACTCCGGAAAAGAAATGCGAAATCACGGTGACCATAACAATGAACATCACTGAGATGAAAACATGTGTCTTATCTAATTGTCTTTTCATGGTTCCTGCCTCTTTCGCAAAAATTCTCCGTCACTTAGAAGTTATTATACACGTTCAATGCTTCGCATCAATCCGTTACAGGACACCGTCGTAATGGCCCGGCATATTTTCGTAGACTGGAATGATGAAAAGAAACGGTGAATCCAACATATCCTGAGAAAGGTACGCATGGAAATACCTTGAACTTTCCGAATAAGCCATTGAGATGTTCTGCGCATATTGATGTCGAAAGAGACCGTCCTCGTTATCGATAACGTCAAATTTCTGAAAATACAACGTATCCTGTCCGATATCGATGTAACTGGACGCAATCCACAGCGCACCGCCTTTGATTGCAAGCTCGGGCGATGTCCAGGGCAGGAGAAGCATAAGTTCATCTTCCGTCAGTTCTCGCTCGTCCGGTTTGCGTCCCCACTGAGCAAAGCGCGCACCGTTTATAATTGCCCCGTCCTCAACGGCCGGATTCGGAGTCGATCCGATATTGTAGAAATTGTAATATCCTTCATAGCCTTCCAGCGTTCCGCTGGCCAACTTCGATAAACCCTTTCGGCCCATTTCCTGAATAATTCGACTGGCAAGAAAATAGGGAGAGATTCTGGCGTCCCGACCGGCTTCGAAAAGAATATCGGCGAAATCCGGTTTATTTGATTCAAGGAAAGAGTTCTGTACCATGTGCACCACGCCTTCCTGCGTGTGGACGGTAGCGTCGAAGGAAAGCTTTTCGAACTGAAAAATATAAATCGGGGTAAGAAAATTCCTGGGATCAAGAAAATACTCCACGACTTGTCGTTTGGCTGCTTTCCACCCCGTTCCGTCGTACACAACACTGTCCGGCTTTACCCATTGGGGATGCGAATTCGCGTTGGCCAGGCTGGTCCCTTTATAATCTTGGTTATTTACCAGCTCCGTCCAGTCAATTCCGGTTATATACGGAACGAATCGGTATTCGGGGAACAAATTGTGCAGAAGCCACAGACCGCTCCGATACCCGGAAGGGAATCGCATCAGGACATCCTCGCCGAATTCGTCCGATGTGCCCCGGTTCAGCAGGAAAATCCGATACTCGGTCTCCTCTCCGTCAAAGCCGATGATTCGAACGGATATGAGGTTCTCTCCTTCAACCAGCTGGATCGGCCCCTCCTTAAGCGGAGCAACAAACAGCGAGTCTGATGTGACGTTGGCGGCGAGGACCTTTGCCGCATACCCTTCCGCCGGTATGCAATCCAGGGAGATCTCGGATATTCCGTCATCGAAAACGTATGCATAAACCCGGGTTGAGAGGTCAAAATCGGGGTATATCCGAAAGGTTCGGCTGCCTTCCGCAGAGCGGACGAACATGGACGTCAATAATCCGTTCAGCGGAAGAAAATTCAAATCCGATCGAGCATACGCGGATTGATTGCCGCTTTCGTCGAGGCAGAGTACCAACTCTTCTGTATCTTCTTCGGAAACGGGGTGGTAAGGAATCGTCGTCGGGACCGCAGTGATATTGTCAAGGACTGCGAGAATTTGTCCGTTCGTGTGAACGGCGACGTTCTTGGAGACAACAACGGTATACCGGATATCGATTACAGTAACCGGCGCATCCGGACTTCGTTCGACCTTGGCGTAGAAGATATTGTTACCGTCTTCCGAATCAATCAAGGCAAGCTCGCTCAGTAATTTCGGCTGCTTTTTTCCCCGCAAGACCTCATGCGGAAACCCGTGAAGATCGTTGCTGCCGATTTCCTCGCCATAAACAGTAAATAAACTGACCCGAATATCATCGGATACATGGATGAAGTTAATGTACGCATCCCGATCTTTCGCATTCAATGTATACCACGAAATCGTCTCTTTCTCGGGAATCTGACCTTGAACCACAGCGTCGTTTTCAAGAGGGATAAAGCTCGGCACAATGACCTGGCCTCCCGTAATTACTTTCCCCCGCCCGTCCGACGTGCGTAAAAGCACCTTGACGTTGTGAAGTCCGGATTCTTCACGGCGCGCATCCCAGGTCATTGAGAAGCTCTGTCCTCCCGAGGATGTCGTCGTGAGGCTCAAATGGCCGGGTCGGAGAGCATCGTCCACAAAAAAGTCTGTCCGGGCTTCATTACCCTCGATATCGATGGTTCCGGAAATTTTCCGGAGACCGAAGACATAGCCGACTTCGTCCTGGAGTGGATTATCCGCTCGAAAAGAGATGAGCTGTGTGCCCTTCTCGTCGGAAAAGCCCTGCAAAGGAGTGTAACGGGGATTCATATCGGACAAAACTCTTTCAATGACGAATTTACGGGATCGGCCTGCCAGCATATTGAGTATCTCGTCTGATTTCTCCGCTGAACCGTACGCGACATAGGCCAGATCCTGAGCAAAAATCTCGTCGTTACGGTCCTGTAAAAGATAGCCCGAGCCCGTGAGACTGATCCGGACATAATCGGAAAGGCTCAGCTGGCCGGACGCAATTTCGCGTGTCCAAACATCCTTTGCGCTGACAGTGTTTGCAATCAGGCTCGTGCGCGTAATAATCTCTTCTTCCTGAACCGAAACCTCGCGCCTTCCCGTCGGAAAAAAGAGGATTGTGCCGATTGCGATCAGTGCGATGACCCCAATAATCAAAGCGGTGATCGCAACAAACAAATATCCGTTTCGCATTTGATTTCTCATCGTATTCGGCCCTTACTCACTGATCTGGTCCAGTGTCATCCCGTACGCGGGCATGAACCGTTCCATGAAAAAGTCTACCTCTGGAAGTGCGATCTTCGTAATTGAGTCCAGAATGGTTTGCTTTGCAGATACAAATTCAGTGTTACCGGACTTCTCCTCGGAGATGCATTTGATATATGCGCAAATGCGATCTGCCGCTTTCACCAGCCGGTGTGCTTCAATCTCCCCCGGATTCGACATGTCGGGATTGAAAAGATGTCTGTAGTCGTCGCGCATAATATCGGGTAAAAGACAGATCAACTGCTCCGAGGCCTGATCTTCAAGCCGTTTATAAGCCGTCATAATTTCCGGGTTCCGGTATTTGATCGGGGTGGGCAAATCTCCGGTAACGATTTCCGAAGCGTCGTGATATAAGGCGATTCCCATAACAAATAAAGCGTCCACCCGCTCGCGGTCTTTCGGAAACATTGTATTGCGAATGGTGGCTAACGCATGCGCCACCATAGCGACGTCCATGGAATGTTCCTTGATATTTTCGGTGCGGTTGTTCCTCATGAGACCCCAACGATTGATGTACTGCATGCGGTCCAGCATCGCGAAAAAGGGAAACAGTGCTTGTTCTTTTCCCTCCCCTGTATCCGGGCAAATATAATCGGTCATACCCACCTCACAGCCAGTATATTTGTTCAAAGCAACGCGTGGCAAACGAGTCCGTCATTCCCGCGATGTAGTCGGTTACAATACGCACTTCATCCGCAGACCCCTCCGGGTAGCCCAGAGCATACTCGAAAAGCCCTGCATAGACGGGATTCCCGGATCGTGAAGACCGCTCCGGGTCACTCATCGCAGACAACAGTGCGTCAAAAAGCGCTTCCATGGTGTTCCGAACGGTCTGCTCGTACCTTTTGATCTTATCCGAACTGTAGATTCTCCTCACGTTCTCGCGGAGCAGCTGCTCCATCGCTTCGCCTGCATCGTCCGACAGACGGATTTCATCCCGGTTCAGACTGTTGTGCACGATATCCGCAACCAATGTATTAATGATTCTGGCATTGGTGTTTCCGAGTCTTGATGTGATCGCAGGCGGAATATCTTCAAATTCAAGGATCCCCGCTCGGGCCGCATCCTCGATGTCTCTTCCGACGTAAGCGATCTTGTCCGCAATGCGGACCACACAGCCCTCCAGCGTGGCGGGCTTCCGGATACCGGCCACATCCGGCTCCAAAATACTCCCGGTCGATTTCTCTCGATCCGGAGAAATGCGGTGCTCTCCGTATGTCTCTCCGCAGTGGGATACGATGCCGTCTCGAACTTCAAACGTAAGGTTCAACCCGCCCTTGTGCCCCGCATTTCTTCCGGACAGGACATCCGCGACCCGGAGGCTGTGAGACTCGTGGCTGAAAGAATAATCCGGCTTATTGCGCTTCATGCACTCATCAAGAACACGTTCACCGGAATGACCGAAGGGAGCATGTCCGATATCGTGTCCGAGAGCGATTGCCTGAACCAGATCCAGATTCAGATTCAGTGCCCGGGCGATGGTCGTCGCGATATAATTCACGTATATCACATGCTCAATTCGTGAGCAGATATGGTCGTTCTGGGGATTGAAGAACACCTGCGTCTTATGTCGAAGCCTTCTGAACGCCTGTGAATAGATGATTCTTCCCGTGTCACGTTCAAAAGGGGATCGAATCATGCACGGGTCCTCGGATTCCGAGCGGCCCCGGCTGGCATGACTCTTGAATGCGTACGGAGAAAGGTTGGCCTCACGTTCGTTACGAAGAAGTGTGAGAAGCTCGCGGTCATGCGGATTATCCACTGAATCCGTTCGGATTGACTCGCCCGGAGACGATTTCGCGTATTGACGGATCAAAAGATTATCTTCTTCCTCAAAGGACATCTTTTCACCTCCGATCGCTCTTCTGATTATACCATTTGTTGAAATGGGCCTCAAACCGATTCGTCAGGCCTTCTTAAGCTTCGCTTGCCGCAGCAGCATATTCTTGGAGGATCCGTTCTCGAAGTCGACGCTGATCAGGGCATCTCCCGCAACCTTTTCGACCCTGTGAATCATGCCCGCACCGAAACGGGGATGCAAGACCGGCATTCCGCTGTGTATGTCGTCCGGTCCCAGAAATTCACCGTCGGAGCTCTCGGGTTTCCGTGATGTTGCCGATGCATCGAATCCGAACTTGGGGCCGGCAGAAGCACTCGACGAGCTCGTGTGGGACAAGACCGACGGATACTCCCGGTTCCCCGCATCATTTCTCTCGCGCCCGGAACGCGAAAACCCGCCGCTGCTCCCGTCGAACGATCGGATTTCGGTACCGATCTGCTCCAGATATCGCGGGTCGATTTCTTTTATAAACCGGGAAGGCATCAGCTCCTGCGTTTGGCCGAATAACATCCGGCTTCTCGCCGTGAGCAGAAACAGTTTCCTCTTGGCACGCGTGATCGCCACGTACATGAGCCGTCGCTCCTCCTCGATATCCTCCTCCCGGTCCATCGAACGGATGCCGGGGAAAATGCCCTCCTCGGCGCCGATCAAGAAGACTACACCGAATTCGAGGCCTTTGGCGCTGTGAATGGTCAGAAGGCGGACGTAATCCTCGGAAGAATCATCGTCATCACCTTCCGAATAAAGGGCGGCATTTTCGAGGTAGGCTTGAAGCAGTCCCGACAGATCGTTATCGAAAATCGGATCGTGAACGGCGAGTGAATCCTCCCCGGCAATCGTCTCCGTGTCCGCCGCGAAGTCGATATCCGCCGGATTTTTCCTTCTGGCTTCGAACTCGACGGCCTCGGAAAGCAATTCCTTAAGGTTCTCGAGGCGGTCTACCGTCTCGCCTTTCTGGTCGCGCTGCTCAAGTATCTCCTGAACCAGCCCGGACTGGTCCTGCACATATTCGATGAACTCGGAAAAGTTCATGGCATTTTCGACCAGTTTCACGCGAAAATCATTGATCTGATCCGCAAAAACCATGAGCCGTCCCGCGGACCGCGCCAGGTCCGGGTACATATCGGCGTGCATGGATACGCTCAGACAATCCGTGCTGTGCTCGAGCGCAATTGCGCGAACCCGCTCGACGGTCACATCGCCGATTCCGCGGCGCGGCACATTCACGATGCGGATGAAAGCATATTCGTCCGATGACGATATAATCAGCCGCAAATAGGCCATCACATCGCGGATTTCCTTGCGCTCGTAGAAGCGCTGTCCGCCCAGGACGCGGTAAGGAATTCTCTGCTCGCGAAGCGCGGACTCAACCGTTCTCGAAAGCGCGTTCATGCGGTACAGAACCGCGATGTCCCCATAACGATACTTGCCGCTTCTAACCAGTTTATGGACTTGTTCCGCGACGTAATATGCCTCGGAACCGTGGTGATCCGCGCGGAAATGAACCGGTATGTCTCCGCCCCCGATTTCCGTTTTCAACGCCTTTTCTTTACGCTTGCTGTTGTGAAGAATGACGCTGTTGGCCACCTGAAGAATGGCGTCGGTCGAACGGTAATTACGTTCCAGCTTAACGGTCTTGGTCTTCTTGAAATCTTTTTCGAAATCGAGGATATTCCGGATATTCGCTCCGCGAAAAGAATAAATCGACTGATCATCGTCCCCGACGACGCAGAGATTTCCGTACTTACTTGCCAGCATCTGGATGATTCGGTACTGAGCGTGATTGGTGTCTTGATACTCGTCGACCAGGATATAGCGAAACTGCTCCCGGTAATAGGTGAGGACGTCCGGACTCTTACTGAATAGCTCCACAGCGTAGAAAAGGATATCGTCAAAGTCCATGCTGTTGTTTCGGAGGAGTTTGTCCCGATACCGCGCATAAACATCGGCGATTTTACGCTTCCGATACTCGGCACCGGCCTCTTTGAGATAGTCATCCACCCCAATCATCTCGTTTTTGGCCCGACTGATTTCCGAAAGCACCGACCGGGGGATGAACACCTTCTCGTTCAGGTCACATTCTTTTATGCATTCCTTAACCATCTTCAGCTGGTCGTCGGTGTCAAGAATCGAAAACCGGTTTGTAAAACCGATCAGCTCGGCATGACGCCTTAAGATGCGGGCAAACATCGAGTGGAATGTCCCGATCCACATATACGAAGCCGTGTCCCCGACCAGGGAAAAAACTCTTTCTTTCATCTCGTTGGCCGCTTTATTCGTAAACGTTATCGCAAGAATCGACGAGGGCCGAACCTTGCGTACATGAATCAAATATGCAATGCGATACGTAATCACGCGGGTTTTTCCGGAGCCTGCGCCGGCAAGAATCAGAAGCGGACCTTCATCGTGCCGGACCGCCTCTTCCTGCTCCGGATTTAAACCCCGGCACAGTTCAAGCTCGGTGCTTTTCGAGTCGGAAGAGTCTTTATGAATATGATTATTCAATATGTCTCCTTTATGTACGCTCTGTGGTAAGAATGCAGTTTATTATAACAATCACCGTGTGGAGCGACAAGTCGAAACACGACAACAACAGACAGATTGATTCAGAAGAGACCGCCCACTCAAAAGTGGGCGGTCGCATCGCGCTCCCGAAAGAAGAGACCGCCCACTCCTGAGTGGGCGGCCGCATGGCGATTCCGAAAGAAGAGACCGCCCACTCAAAAGAAGGCGGTCTCTGTGCGCATCAGACGGGTTGGCTCATAGGGAAGGAAAGAATCAGTAGGTTGGCTCAATCAGACCATAATGACCGTCTTTGCGCTTATACACAACACAGACATTTCCGGTCTCGGTATCCAGATAAACCAGAAAGCTGTGTCCGAGCATCTCCATTTGCAGGACCGCATCGTCGGGTGACATAGGTACCAATTCAAACGACTTGCGTTTGATAATCTTCTTCTCTTCCTCAGTAATATCATCCATTTCTTCCGGAACATCCTTCAAATACTCCTTAACGTAGGAATAATCCCGGATTTGCTTCTCGATTCGTGTCTTCTGGCGTCTGATTTGAGACTCCAGTTTATCAATGGTTCGGTCAACCGCCGTAAGAATCTCTTCGTCCCGAGCCTCGGCACGGAAAATTCTGTTCTGGAGCTTCAGGGTCAACTCAACGCGCTTCAGTTCTCTTTCCGGAACAATCTTGATGTTAAAGGAACCTTCCTCTCCAAAATGCTTCTCGAATTTCGAAAGCTTCGATTCGATTTTCTCCTCAAGTCTCTCTCCGATATGGACTCCGTTTCCCTGTGTAGTGACCTTCATTGAATCACATCCTTCCGGCTTAAGTTCTCATGAACAGGATTTCGACTGCTCATATTTGAATTATACCGAAAGGTTATGAAATTTCTTGTAACAAACGATCATACATCCACAAAGTATTTGTGCTAAAATGAAGAGTGTGTCGGGGAGATAACTCCCCGACACACTTCATTAAAAGACTATATGGCAAATCAAAAATCCGGATATTACTCCTTCTTTGCCGGCTCCGACTCTTGAGGGACATCTGCGACGGGCATTTCAACCTGCTTGTCGGAGCCCTCCGGGAACTTCGCCCCGCATCCTGCGCAGAACGCATGATCCAATGGATTTTCCTTCTTGCAGCCGGTGCAAATCTTCAGCCCCTTCTCGAAAAGAATCTTGAGCTTGTGGGCTTCGATGTCTAGAAACAAAGTTGAAATCGCATCGCATCTTGAATTGATGTCCTTGGATACGTCCGATGACGGATCCTTATATTGACCGTAATACAGTCTGCCGATCTCGTCAAAATATTTGACGATGGTCGTATTCTTCTCATCAATCGCTTTCTGAAGCGTAGAGATCGCCTTCGTCTTGGGGTCAAACAGCGCCATAATCCATTCCTCCTCTTGGTGTGGTGGAAAGTTCATACCATGTGTCTATTATACATCGAACCGGAAGAAACTTAAAGGACGCCCTCTTGCAGCATATGAGCAAAAGAAAAGCTTCCCGCAACAATCGTCGCGGGAAGCTTGTTATGTCGCTTAAATCGATGCTCGTCAAGGCTGTCGATCGTGTAGATAAATTACTTGGCATCCACCTTGGCCATGTGCTCTAAGAGCTTAATGACCATGCAGGAATAACCCCACTCATTATCGTAC
>CAYGIB010000054.1:0-10620 GCA_964349735.1 uncultured Oscillospiraceae bacterium
CATCAGCAGGCCGTTGCGGTAACGCCGGACGTTGTGCGTCCCCTTGGAAATCATTGTCTCATTCCGAAGTTTTCCATTATCACCGATTCCCATCAAGAAATTGAAATGAAGTCCCGAAAAGAAAATCTCGCCGTCAACAACAAACACGTTGTTGATATGAAATTCCTTTTGGCGCCGAGGTCCATCGGGTTTTTCCGGGTCGAAAATCCGGACAGCCGGAAATCTGTTCTCAAAAAAGAGGTGATAGCCCCGAGTAAATCGATTATGAGTTAAGTCATACACCAGGATTGAATCATATCCGGTCGAGGAGATAAAAAGCTCGTTCCCATAAACATTGATCTCGTGACACATGTACATATACGGGCACGAGACACGACCAATCAGGGCAAATTGCTTGTCAAACAAGAGAATCTCGCTACTGGACGCCACGACTACCCGGTCTTTATAAAATGAAATTCCTCGCAAGCCACGATCTCTTCCGCTTCCCTCCCACTCAATGTCCAGCTCGGCCCAGTCCAGTATTTGTTCGCTTCGCCCGTCCTTCAGGTCAACACGAAACAGACCTCCGTGGCTCTCACCTTTCGTCGCTCCACGGACGACGCACGTCGCAATGACGGTCGGCAAATCCGTCATGTTCTCATTTTCTATCATTCGGCCTCGATTATCTCAATCATACCCAATTCAGTCATCTCTTCAAGAAATACCATCGTTTCGGCTTCACAACGCTCGCTTTCCACATCGTATGACTCCTGAAGACAATGGACAATGTCACAAACCATTATCGGTTCTCCCGTCATCTCCCAAATAGCAGATCCGACTTTCCCCAGGCCGAAATAGTTTCCGCTTTCTACATGCATCATGACGGTTTCTCCGTCCATGTCAGCAGTAACAATGCTATTGGTTCTTTTGACTTTTGAATTCAGTGTAATCTTTTCCATTTTTCGCCCTCCGTACTTTATTTTCAAATCATAGCATATGAAGCCCTTCGATTGATGCAAAATATCAGTCGAAACACTGGTTTTTTTCCAGATACTCGGCAATCTCTTGTGCCGAACTTCCGGTTTTTCCACGGTACAAATTATACACCTCCACGCGTGAGGATAAGGTTGCGCATTGCTCAAGCATTCTCTGCTCATCTCGCCTGATTTTTACGAAACGGATTCGGTACGTATTTTTTACAAGAACGCTAATCTTTCGAAGGCCGGTAATCGGCTCGATTCGAATGCCCTCGTGCTCACTTTTTCGGATGACAAAAATACCTCCGAGCGGAACCTCGTTCTTCATAAGAACATCATCGATTGAGAAATTATACTTTTCAAACCCCGTCCGAACCGGCAATCCCGTATCACAATCCTTCTGAAGCAATTGAGCCGCATCTTTACAAAGCTTGATCCTGGGAAAGCCGGAAACTATCGTCGGCGGCTGTCCCGGTTGGATTTTTATTGCGCAAACGTCATCGGAAATAAGAGGATATCCTTTTTGAGAAAGCGTAGCCGAAAGAGTCGATTTTCCGGCGCCCGAAGTACCGGAAAAAATAAACGCCCGCCCATTTACCTCAACAGCCGATCCGTGCAAAACATAATATCCGCGTTGTTGTAGCAGAGCACCGAAAGCGGACCCCAGCAGAAATAGTCGAATCGCCGCTTCGTCCCCTGTCGCAATGGGTTCGACAATGATCCGATTCCCACCTTCTACGTAATATGTAGCAACATCTTCGACCATTAGCAGCAATTCGTCCTTCGTGGCTCGAACTCTTTGATTTCTCCCTATATTGGCATCGGGCATCTCCGGTGCTGTTCCGAATCGAACGCTCACTTCGGGAACTCCGTTATCCTCAATCAGCTCCGGAAGCTCAAGCTCCGATTCAATAGTAAGACCGTAAGCCCGATAGATGTGATGATGCTTCATTCGTTGTGTCTCCGTCTGTTTCTCATTCTTGATATCAATACTACCCTTCTGAGTGCAGGATCTTTTCGTCGCCGAATACGGAAACGACCGAAAAAGCGCGTTTCCCCTTGACCTGTGTCAAGAAAATGTCCCCGGAGCGTATCCAGGCGTGCGCAGCCATGTCTTTTCCGTCCTTTTTTCGGATTCCCAGATATACCGTACTTTCAATGCCCCGTTTCTTGAGCATACGTTTCGCCGTCATCACTTGAACAAGGCATTTGCTGTCCCAAGGCGTCTTTCCGGCCGCAGCCCGCACCGCCCACGAAATCCGATAAAGCAGTTGTCTTTGCTCCTCTATCGTCTCCCACCCGGTCTCAAAATCCTTCTTGCCCAGTTCTTCGGCTATTCTCGAAAAAGGTCGAATCGCAACCAGGATACGGCTTCTCGCGTGTCCGACAAATGCTTCTGCCAGAAGTCGTTTATCCGATGCGGGCAGTTTAAAATATCGCGAGACTCTTCCTTCCATGATTCGGTCATCCCTCCAGGTGATTAATATTCTTTGTATCTTTATTCCCCGGAAGTCTTCTCTTTACCCAGTTCAGTATGCGAACGAGATAGTAAACAAAGAAAGCCTTGTCACCAACGGAAACAGATCGGAAATCCCCTTCAAGCGGCTGAAAAAGCTTGAGGACATACCTCTTCTTATTCGAGAATCCTCTTTGCAGTAAGAATATGTATTTCTTGACGGAAAGTGACTTCTCCCCTCCGTCCGGGGCAAGAATAATCGGAAGCGCCATCTTTGCCAACTTCAAGCCCGCTTCATCTTTCTCGGCCTCTGCGCATAGCGTCTCCGGCAACTTTGCGTGCAGCAATCTTCCGCATAATATAACGGCCTGCGCAAGAACATGAGTGATTCGACGCTCTCTGGCCAACAGAATCAAACGTTCCGCATCGTAAGAATCTCCTTGGAGCAACTCGAAAACATCGACAAGCCACCGCAGCCGATTCCACCCGTGCTTCGCGCCATGATACACATAATAAAGAATCGCTTCCTCGGCGGGTAGCAGACTGTAATTTGCACCGCCGAAGCTTTCGATTCTCCGATGCTCCCAAAATTGATCGAAAGGGGTTTGATCCAATAAGGAGTCGAATCGAAAATGCAATTCGATGCTAACGTTTTTTGCTCCGATATAGGAGTAGTGGTGATTACTTTGAAGCCAGACGGCTTCCTGCTTTGGTGTCATTTCGATAGACGGTATCAGACGCTTATAACCCGACTCGAGTAAAAAGCGGTCCGCCCTATCGAGATCGGTCCTGTCTACAAGCAAATCCAGATCTTTGGAGATGCGCGAATCGATATCTTTGTATATCTCCAAGGATAATGCAGGGCCCTTTAATTGAAGCACTCGCAAAGACTTTGTCTCGGTCAGGGTATTGACGAATACCCACTCGGACGCAATTTTCATAGACCGTGCCATCTGTCGCTTGCGTAAGATTTCTAATTTCTTCAAACCTCTTTTGTTTGTCGCTTCACCGACGTTCAAGCGAAGATTTTCATAGGCGATCGGGATCAAGCGATGCTTGTCCAGATAATTGATGAAGACATCCCAATCGATTCCCTCGGAAAGAATTCGTTTTGCCTCAATGATCCGCGGCTCGGACATTTCTTTGCCGGCACACAAAAGCATCAAGCGAAATTCGGGCGGCGTATTTTCGAGGATTGTTTGCCGGGTCATGTCTTTGCGCTCCTCTGTCAATGGTTTATATTCAACCTACCGGGCGAACTCCAACATTTCGCTGAAGTGTCCGCCTTTCTTTTTCGCCAACTGATCATACGAGCCGGATTCAAGCACCTGCCCGTTTTCGATGACGAGAACATAATCTGCGTTCCGAACCGTTGTCAGTCTGTGCGCAATAATCACGATTGTAAGTTTGCCTTGCAAGTCTCCAATCGCCTTTTGAATCAGGTGCTCATTCCGGCTGTCCAACGAGCTGGTCGCTTCGTCCAACACAAGCACTTCCGGCTTGCGAAGCAAGGCTCGAGCAAGAACAATGCGTTGCTTTTCGCCTCCCGATAGCCTTATGCCGCGGTCTCCGATTCTCGTATCGAGCCCCTCCGGAAGCTTACTCACAAACTCCAGGGCAGCCGCGGTCTGTAGTGCCGTTTCGACGTCCGAGTGCTCAGCCTCCGGATTGAAGTGTAAAAGATTCTCGCGAATGGTTCCGTTCAATAGAAACGCATCCTGCGGTACGTATGCAATCCTACGCCTCCACACCTTCTCGGATACCGGCCCCAATATCGTGTCATCCGCGAGAATTCTTCCGCTCTGCGGCTTCAGGAACATCAGGAGCAAGTCGACAATGGTGCTTTTCCCGGCTCCGGACCTTCCTACAAGTACGGTGGTCTTGTTTACCGGTATGTCAAAGGATACGTTATCCAAATTGAAAGAGCCTTCTTCCGTTCGATAGGAAAAGCATACCCGGTCAAAGCGAATTTGCTTTCTGAGTAAGATGTTGTCGACTTTTTCTCCGTCTACATGCTTTTCTCCGTTCACTGAAAAATCTCTAAAAAGTCTGCCGTAGGATTCAAAAGACGGTATCGCTACAAGGATGCTCTGCAGGTTTGATTGTGTTTTGGTGAAAAGCGGCCAGACTCTCGAAAAAATGTACAAGATGATAATCATCGCCGCCGGCTCAATCTTAAAAAAAGTAACCATCAAATAGAAAACCAGACTTATAATTACCGCCGCAGCGATGCTATATAGAAGCTGAGGCCTGGACTGAAGCCTGGTATGGCGAATCAGGTTTTCCTTGATTCGTGCGCAGATTTCCGAAAATGTTCGCACCTGTCGGTCTTCTATGCCGTAGCTTTTTACTTCTTTGACACCGTTGAGCTGCTCCGTTATTTCGAAAAGCAGTTTCTTGTTCGTTTCGTGAATTTTCGAGCCGATACTCTTGGAATCGCGAAGTGTCGAACGCATGAATAAAGCGAGCACGAACCCGCATATAACAACGAAGATTGTAAGCGGCGGCGAGATAAAAAATGCGATACCAAGTTGGACAAAAAACAAAATCGCGTCCGATATCAGCCGTAAGAAAAGAACCCCTCCCGATGAAATCCGGTTGATTTCGACCGCAAACGTATTGCTGATGTCCGATTTGTTCTTGGATACAATCGAGGACCATTCAACATTTACGGTTTTTTCGTACAGGCGCACTCGCAGGTATTCAATATATCCCTGAATAATCCGGATATTAAGCAGCGACATCCTTCTTGAAATAAGAGACTGAATAACAATCAACAAAATGTACGCGAGAAGTATGATCGGCAATCGTGCCGCTTCAGGCAGCGTATCGAGAAAAACCGTTCTTTCACGGATCCAATCAATCGAAGCATTTCCTCCGTCGATGATTCCGATGAGTGATAGGAGCGGAATCAGCATAACAATGCCGACGCCGCCGGTTACGCTCGAAACGATCATGAAAAAAATGTTTTGGACAAAATCCTTTTGGGAATATTGATACAGGCTTTTAAGTAAGCTGAGCATTCGCCTTCAATCCTTCATTTTCAGTCCGGTCATTCTGCGCTATTTGATTATTATACTGTTTCCCGTCGATTTAAAAAACATTCATTTTCTATAGAATTGGCTTTGGAAGTTCTCATGCATGCGCAAGCCGCCTTCCCATATGCGAATTCGTTCAACAATGGCGTGATTCCGGCTTGATAAATACGCTTAAAAACTCATGGTCGTCGATGATGTTTTTGATTTTTCCATCAACTTGTAAAAAGTCTATAAATATTTACCCGCTTTTGTTGTTATAATATGGCAAGAAAACTTAATTTGTTGTACCCTGTTTTTTATGGCGTGCTCGATTAAGCGAAATATTTGAAACGTATCGAATCGTGGGGAGGCGGAAATGAGTGACATTTATCATCGAAGTTCATTTAAAACATGGATTAGCACACCGGATCGCGCGGAAGGCAACCCCATTCCTCCGGAGTTAATCGATGAATATGTGAAAGCACTCAAGTTCTCGGCATCGATGCTAATCAGCGGCAAGTTCGCACACACCGACCTTTTTTTCTACTCAACGCAAAAGGAGTTTGAAGAAGCCGTCGAGGTCATCTTGGGTGCCAAGAATTTCGATCTGGTAAATAACAGCAGTAACGGTACTTTCGCGGAATCCTTGGAATACTATCATCGATTTCTCGGTGAAATCTCCCAGCCGGTATCCTGGCTCTTTTCAGGCAACCCGAGGATTTACGACGTAATTTCAGCCGTTCAGGAACTTTCCGTAATTCCCTGGAAACTGGATCATAAGGACGCTTTAATTAAGAGCAACGACCGTGTATACCTATGGATTCCGGGTGTTGACGGCGGAATCGCCGCATCCGGTATCATCATGGGTACTCCCGAGGCACACGAGCCGCTTCGCAACGATCCGTTTGCCGTCGGAGCATATCTTCGTCTGAACAAATTCGTCGGTGTCGATATACGGTTGGATAAGAGATATACTAACCCGCTGGTCAGCAGAAATCTGTTGTTGGCCGATGATCAAGCCAAAACACTCGAGGTTCTTAACTTCCCGGGAGTATCTTACTACAAGGTAACCCCTGAGCAGGAAGAAGCAATTGAACGGATCATTAAAAATAGTTATAGCCGCGCAGCTGCATCCGCCGCCAAGAAGGCCACCATATCGTCAAGTACTCCTGTGCGAGCTACTGCGGCAGATAAGGCCGCAGTACGGGAGCCGGCACCGTCATCCGCCCGTTCAGCGGGTGACGAATCCGATGTTTCAGTCGGAAAGCCGGCGCTTAAGCCGAAGACTCCGACTGAGAACACACCGTCGAAATTAGAGCCTCTGTCCTCTCCGATGACGGAGCAGGAGTTGGAGGAAGGCCTTTCGGAAAAAGTCAGCGGAACCGTCAATGAAGAAGCGCACGGACGTCGTTATTGGATTTTCAACCCTCCGGAATCGGCAAGAAACTGGGATGACTTTTTCTCTCATGGATACATCGCACTCGGCTATGACGCGCTTGGCGATTTGAAGCAGTTCACCTCGAGGGATGCAATCAAGAAGGGAATGCAGACCACATTCGGAAGCGGACGCAACTACAAGCATCTCGGAAATGCGGCATGGCAGTTTTGTCGCGAGATGCAAATCGGTGACATCATATACTTCGGATGCGGTTCCCAGAGAATTCTGGGTCGAGGTATCGTCAAGTCCGACTATGCCTTTGACTGGTCCCGCAAGGAATATAAGAATGTTCGCGATGTCGCTTGGACGAACCGCGGAGATTGGTCACCCGACCCGATTGTTAACCGCCGGACGTTGGTCGACATCACAAATCTAACGGGTTATTGCAAGGAATTGGAGGATCTGATCTCCGACTCCTCCGACGCGAATATCAGCGAAGATTATGACATCGACTTCACCGCTCCCTATTCGAAACAAGATTTCTTGTTGGAAGCGTTCATGGAAGACAGTGAGTACGAGGAGTTGAAGTATCTTCTTTTGTCCCGTAAAAATGTCATCATTACCGGCGTTCCCGGCGTAGGAAAGACATTTCTGGCAGAGCGTTTGGCATATTCGATTATCGGAGGGTTGGATTTTGAACGTGTAAAAAGCATTCAATTTCACTCCGGATACTCATACGATAACTTCGTTATGGGCCACGAGCCAACCTCCGGGGGCTGCCATTTGTCGACCGGTGTCTTTTATGATTTCTGCAAGGAGGCCGAGCCGGATGACAAGGAGCATTTTTTCATCATTGACGACATCTGTCGCGGCGATATCGGAAGCATATTCGGAGATTTACTGATGCTGATCGGACGCGACGACCGCGGTAAGAAAATCCGACTGCTTTATCGCGACGAGCAGTTCAGCATTCCGGATAACGTTCATATTATCGCAACCATGAACGGTGCCGCTGACGCTCACAAATTGGACTACTCCGTTCGAAGAAGATTTGCTTTCTATGAATTATCTCCGGCATACGACAAAAAGACCTTTACCGCTTATATTAAGAATTTAGCCAACCCCAAGCTGGATAAGCTCGTTAAGGTCGTCTCAGATATCAACAAAGCCTTGGCCGTTGATCCCGCGATAAGCGATAGCTTGTTCATCGGACATGGTTATTTCTGCGGAAAGCAGGAGCTGAATGACGTAAATCTGAATGCAATTGCAAAATATGAGATCATTCCGCTGATTCGAGAACTCTTTACGAAGCAGCCGGAACAGGCAAATATATGGATTGGAAAAATTGCAAGTATCATCAAGGCATGATTTATCTTCCGAAAAACAATAACGGAATGCCGAAGAAGAATTCTCCTTCGGCATTCCGTTATCTTATTGTGTTGAGGGCGGTACATTTCTCGCTTCTTTGGCCGATTCGACTACGAATCGGTCGGCCGTTGATCATCTGAATTTTGTCCGGACCTATCCTCTTCGCGGCTGACGTCGCTTCCCGCTTCACTGTTCATTTGCGAAGAGACGGCAGCGGCCGCCTTTTTCCTCTTGAGAATCACATAAACGATTCCTCCGGCCATCAAGAGAACTCCGGCTGCAATCAAAATAACCCCTTCAACCCATTTATTCGACGAATTATCCGGTTCGTCTGTGCCTTGAATGTCCGTGGGTTCCGTTGTCTGCTCGGTCGGAACCGGGGTTGCCGGCGCCTCCGGAGCCATCAGCGCATCAAGTTCCGCCTGTGTTACAAATTGGATGTTATCCAGATACACCTTTCCTTCAAAATCGCTCTCGATATCCGCTAAAATGAAAATGATATTGCGCAACGGTGTGCTGTCCTCAATGCTGTCAATGGAGGCAAAATCGAGGATAGCGAGAAAATGGTACAGCCCGTCGCTTGTCTTCTCTGCCTCGTCAAGACGATCGAATTCAATATTGTACGAATCCATAATCTGGACCCAATAACCAATCTCCGGGGGCTGAAATGCACAAGAAATTGCCATCGACCCGGTTGTCGCCTGCGTCGGACTTATATATAAGTCAAAGACCACATAGTCCTTATCACCGCGCGTTAGCGGATCAATCCACAGGTCGAGTCTCGGTGCGGAAGCCCAGTTATCCGTCGGCTTAACTTCGGGGTACGCGAACTCGAAGCCCAACGCGGGAGAACCATTCGCTTCTTCGATTTTAAGCGAAACCTTTGTACCGGAATCGGCGTTCCAGTCCCATCCCTGACGAGTCATATCATCGAAATCAGACGGAAGTTTTGCTGTACCTTTCTCCGCATGCTCAAGAGGAGGCAAAGCCGATAATCCGGCGCCCGAGAAAGTGATATTGTCCAATCCGACGTCTCCGCCGTTCTCGGTGCCAACAAAGAGCACCAGGTTTGAAAGGATGCTGCCCTCTTTATCTGCAGCAATTGCTTCAATATTCGTCGCCTGCTTCGCGGTTAAAACAGCTTCGGCCATATATAAACCATTGGCTTGTTGCTCAAAATCTTCCGGCGCAATGCGTAAAGCTTCTTTGGGATTGGTCCATCCGTGTGTATCTGTTTGCGGTACCGCAGCGACAGATACCGTCGTCGGTTCCTCAACAAACACCTCCATCTTGATTGTATCTCCGCCGAAAATATCATACTGCGGATCATATTCCTCCGAAGAGACCCTCACGTTTTGCCAAAAGTTGGTGTCCGTAATATCCTTGCTGTTTCTCATAGTCGACAACCATAGCATGTTGTCTCGATTCTCGACGATGACACTCTTTACGGGGCTGTCCTTGTTCACCGAGAAACCTTGTGTCGTCCCGTCATCGAAGGTCCAGACAACCTCTTCAAAAGCACCCTCGGCCAGCCGACTGATCGGCTCGTAGGGAATTCCCTTAATTCTTGAGCGAACATACTCACCGGATACACTCATCTCCTCCGGCACCCAGGACGTATAGTCACCGGGATTAAGAGTCGTGGCTGCGGAAATTCCCATGATGTATGGTATAAAGCTTCCGGATGTCTCGTTCTTATTTGTAAGCGACCAGTTGCACCAACTGATATTGTTGGAATTCATAAAATCAATCCACTCGTCCGCCTCATCGATGAACGGGCCGCCGGTTCCGTTGGCCTCGCTGGTACCCCACTCAGAAACGAATATAGCTACCCCTTTCTCGAGTGCATAGCGGCCGTTTGACATAACGTTGCCGCGGTCGGCAGAATCCGGAGAGGTTTTATGCGTGCCGGAATAGAAATGTAGTGCATACATAATATTTTCGGCTTCAATCGGGTCGTCTGCGGCCAAATCAGTCCGCTGACTCCAGTTAGGCGTACCGACGATTATAATATTGTCACCTTTGCTCCGGAGCATGGAGACAATCGGTTCCGCATATTTCTTAATCTCCTGCCAACCGGCCGGATCATTGGTAAGTCCGTCACCGCCCGAGCTGTTTGGGCTGGGCTCATTACAGATCTCCCAGAGAATATAGTGATACTTTGGATTGTCCTTATAATAATCCGAAAGTTCATCGAAAAAATCATAAGCTCCGGCATATATTTCTTCATTTGGATTGCCCGGCGCATGCACGTGCCAGTCAACGATGACGTACATGTCTTGTTTAAATGCAAGCTCAATGCCCTCGTAAACCAAATCCTTAACGGACGGGTCAGATGCATATCCGCTCTCACCAACGTACATCGCTAATCGGATTACGTTGCTCTCCCAGTCCTTGGAAAGTGCAACGAACGCATTTTTATTAATAATTTCACCGAACCATTGA
>CAYGIB010000055.1:0-10202 GCA_964349735.1 uncultured Oscillospiraceae bacterium
TTTTTATACAACTATAGTAAATTTATTGACTAGAGTACGTTTTCATTTTAGAATGGGATTGCACAAATAATCAAGCGACCGATTTGGATAATCGTCAGATAAACGACTTACGGACGAAAAGGTTTCCGTACTTGGAGGTTGAAATGGAAAAGAAGCAGGATTTAAGGATTACAAAGACGTATATGGCACTGACAAATACGTTTTTTCAAATGATGGAGGAGATGCAATTCGATAAAATTACTGTAAAAGAGCTTTGTGACCGTGCGATGATTCGCAAGTCCACTTTTTATAAGCATTTTGCAGATAAATACGAACTGTTCACTTTCATCATACGGGAGACCCAGGCAGAGTTCGACGAAAAAAGCGCCGGAGAAGTGCAAAGCGATGAGCCGATTGATTTTTATAAACACTTGTTTTCCAACGTTGTTGATTTTGCCGATGAAAATACAAGACTGATTCAATCGGCAATCGACAGCAATTCTCTATCGATCATCCTTAGTATGATGTCAGAACAAATCATTCCGGATGTTACCGGAAAGCTGAAAGAAGATAAGAAGAGTGGCCATGAAATGATTGCCAGCCCGGAAGTCATCGCATCTCTTTTTACGGGAGGGCTGATTGAAGTGATCAAGCGGTGGATTTTGGAGGAAAAACCGATATCCAAAGCAAGTCTCAAGAGGCAGATTTCGGATTTGATTACAGCGGTCTACACATCGGCAAACCCGGCTAAATAGAAAGCAACATTGTTATTCAAGAAGAGAGGTAAAAATAAGTATACACGATGTATATATTAGTAGACACCATGCATGAACAATGATACACTGAGTGAAGAAAAACATACTATGAATCTGGAAGAATGGAGAAATTGAACATGAGAAACAGAAAAGTTGCGGCATTAGTTGGAGTATTGTACATTATCGGTACGGTTTCAGGCATCCTAGGTATTGCCTTTACTCAGGACATTTTTGAGGCACAAGATTATCTTTCGAAAGTTTATCAAAATGACACTCCAGTAATTATAGGATCGTTTTTTATTTTTATCATGGGACTATCTCTTGCAATGATTCCGGTTATGATGTATCCGATATTGAAAAAGCATAATGAAAGATTGGCTCTCGGGTATGTTGTTTTCCGAAGTGGACTTGAAGCAATCTGTCATATTTCCATTGTAATCAGTTGGTTGTTTCTATTGCCACTCAGTAAAGTTTATATGAGTGCTTTAGCTGAGAATCAATCCGACTTGAATGCTCTTGGTTCACTATTAGTGAAAGGAGAGGAGATTAGCTCCATCTTAGCAATAGTATTTTGTTTTGGCTGCTTTATGTTTTATTATGTGTTATATAAATCAAGGATCGTTCCGCGATGGGTGTCTGGATGGGGTCTTATTGCGGTGCTACCCTATCTTGCTTCGGGAATATTGGTTATGTTTGATGTAATCAGTCCCTTGTCAACTCTTGGGGTTGTATCTAATTTGCCGTTAGCTTTGCAGGAAATGGTCTTGGCTGTTTGGCTGATTGCAAAAGGGTTTAATCAAAATATGTCAGATGTTTTCAAGCCGTCGGAGCCTCAGGTTATTGTGGCATAACTATTTTAGCGATAAGGTAATGGGGACCGGCCAATCAGCGGACGCAAACGAATCAGTGAAAGCATCGGGTGAGGAAAATGAAAAACATATTTCAAAAGGACGGAAATCGACTGATTCGGCGATTCGAAAATGAAACCGTATGTGTAGAGGCCTGGGGCCCAAACAGCATCCGTGTTCGCGCGGTAAAAACGGGGAATTTGCCAGACGGGCAAAACTGGGCGTTAACTGAAGAAACGAATCATAATGCGCAAATAAGCATTGAGGGAGAAACGGCCTTTGTAGTCAACGGAAAGATCCGTGCAGAGGTTGGCAAATCCGGTAAAATAATATTCTATAATCAGAATGGCAAATTGTTATTGGAAGAATTTGCAAGAAACAGACGGGATTTGCACTCGAAAGATTGTTCCGCACTGGAATTGGAAGGGCGGGAATTCCGCGGAATTCTGGGTGGAGACTATACCGTCAGCGCTCGTTTCGAATCCGATCCGGATGAAAAAATTTACGGGATGGGGCAATATCAACAGCCATATTTGAACCTGAAGGGCTGCACTCTTGAATTGGCTCACCGTAATTCACAAGCCAGTGTTCCGTTTATGCTTTCCAGTTTGGGATATGGATTCCTTTGGAACAATCCGGCGATCGGGAAAGTCATATTCGGGAAAAACATTACCGAATGGCGAGCGGAGTCAGCAAAAAGTCTCGATTATTGGATTACAGCCGGGGACACTCCGTCGGAGATTGAAGAATCATATGCAGATGTAACCGGCAAGGTGCCGATGATGCCGGAGTATGGACTTGGATTCTGGCAATGCAAGCTCCGTTACCGGACGCAGGAAGAATTGTTGGAAGTGGCCCGTGAGTACAAGAAGAGAGGTTTGCCCATTGATGTAATCGTTGCGGATTTTTTTCATTGGCCCAAGCAGGGAGACTGGAAATTTGATCCGGTTTATTGGCCGGATCCGGAAGCAATGATCGCAGAATTACATGAAATGGGCATTGAACTTATGGTTTCGGTCTGGCCTACCGTCGAATGGGATAGTGAAAACTATCAGGAGATGCACCGATCCGGCTACCTTGTACAGGCCGACCGGGGCGTTCTTGTGACCATGCAGTTTATGGCACCTACGGTCTTTTTCGATTCGACAAATCCGGATGCGAGGGAATTTGTCTGGAAAACGGCAAAGAAGAATTATTATGATAAAGGGATAAAAATCTTCTGGCTCGATGAATCGGAACCGGAATATTCCGTTTATGACTTTGATAACTATCGATATTTTGAAGGGACGCATGCTCAAATCGGAAACATTTATCCGATGATGTTTGCAAAGGCATTTTTCGACGGAATGAAAAAAGAAGGCCAGGAAAATATTGTCAACTTGTTGAGATGTGCCTGGGCAGGAAGTCAAAAGTACGGTGCTCTGGTTTGGTCCGGTGATATTGCATCAAGTTTTTCGAGCATGCGCAATCAACTTACGGCCGGTCTGAATATGGGGATTGCCGGGATTCCATGGTGGACGACAGACATCGGAGGTTTTCATGGCGGAGATCCGGGAGCGAAGGAATTTCGCGAACTCTTTGTAAGATGGTTTCAATGGGGAACTTTTTGCCCGGTAATGCGCCTTCATGGGGATCGCGAACCGTTTACGCCTCCGGCCGACACGGCGGGAAGTGCTGTTTTCGGGTCCGGTGCCGCCAATGAAGTATGGAGTTACGGGGAAGAAGTGTATGAGATCTGCAAAAAGTACTTGAAGATAAGAGAAGAATTGCGCCCGTATATTCGAGACACTATGGCGGAAGCCCACGAGAAGGGAACTCCGGTTATGAAGCCGTTATTCTATCTGTTTCCGGAGGACAAGCAGTGCTGGGAAATAGAAGATGAGTATATGTTCGGAAATTCTATTCTTGTGGCACCGGTTCTGTATGCAGCTCAAGAAAGCCGCAAGGTTTATTTGCCCGCAGGAAACAGGTGGAAGGAATATATGGGAGAAAATGTATTCGAAGGAGGACAATGGATCGAGTCGGATACGCCGATCGATACGATTCCCGTATATGTTAAGGCAGAATAATTATTGTTCCGGTAGGCTCCCGAAATCTAACCGCCAATCTCGAAAACTCTGATAAATTCTTCGATCCGGTTTTCTATTTGGTCTCTAACATCATTTGTTTTAATCAGTTTCTCGTTATCCGTTCCTTCGAAAGAAGATGGATCAGTGAAACTCCAAACAAGCGTCGTTTTGGCAGACGGGAAAATCGGACATCTTTGACCATTCGCTTGATCACAGACCTTCACCACGACATCGTAGCTTCGGCCTTCCTTTAAATAATCGAACACGGAATTTGTCGGATTATTTGAGATATCGTAACCTTTCCCAGCCATCGACTTAACGACGACAGGATTTAATGAACCTGGTTCCAGCCCTGCGCTCTCGGCAACGAAACGGCCCTGACCGAGTTTGTTGAGAAACGCTTCAGCCATCTGGCTCCTGGCAGAATTATGGATACAGACAAACAAAACTTTTTGCATAATAACGGCACCTCCCGAAAAGTTGAATTCTTCCATTGCATGGATGATTAAATTCATCAAAGGTATTCTATTGAAATATTTTCAATTTGCTTTTCTTTTGTTTAACTTCCCCCAAATATTACTTTATCTTATGTCCAATTAAGTCGATATCATCTTTATGTAAAATCTAGTCTATGCTTACAAATGGCATCATGGTGGCGGATAATGGCATTTGATGATTCCATTTTACACCGGACATCAACCATGATAGAATAATCAGCATATTCAATTTACTAGGATAGCGGCTCTCCATATAGCATACTTGAGACGGAAGAGCACGAGTCCCGCCATAAACAAAACGATGATTGAGAAGAGTAACAAAGGAATTCGTTGTTTCAGAGAAAAGATGGCCGGTGCGAATCTTTACACGAACCTTTGTGAAGTGACTCATGAGTGCAGAAAGAATTAGAAGTAGAATCTGCCGGTGAAGTGCACCGTTATCAACATAAGAGATTGCAGTTTTTGCTGTGAATTTAGGTGGCACCGCGGTTTTTCGCCCTAAGAATTTATTTCTTAGGGCTTTTTTTATTGGGGGAGGGCCAAGATGGAAGAATTCAGTAAAAGGTACGACGGCTTAACGGCCGAAAAAGAAATGCAGAGATATTGGGACGAGCACGAGATATACCGGTTTACCGAGGACAAGTCACGCCCGCTGTTTTCAATTGATACCCCACCGGCGACCGTAAACGGCAGTCTTCACATCGGTCACATTTTCAGCTATACGCAAGCGGAAATTGTTGCGCGATATCGGCGGATGCAGGGGTATAACGTCTTTTATCCTTTTGGATTTGACGACAACGGTCTTCCTTCCGAGCGGCTCGTCGAAAAAGAAACCGGAATCAAGGCAAGAGATATTTCGCGCAGTCTTTTTTGCGAAAAGTGCACGGAGACAACACAGAAGTACGAGGCGGAGTTCAGGGTGCTTTGGAAATCGATGGGCTTTTCATGTGACTGGAATCTTGAGTATACGACGATTAGTCCAAAGGCACAGAAGCGATCCCAGAGGTCATTCATTGAGCTCGCTCAATCGGGTCATGCATACATGAAGCAATCCCCGGTCCTGTGGTGCACAGAATGTCAGACATCTATCGCACAGGCAGAGCTTGAATCATCTGACGTGGACTCGAATTTCTGCTATATTCCTTTTACCATTGAAGGGAAAGTCATCGAAATTGCGACGACCCGACCTGAACTTCTTTACGGTGTTGTCTGCATTTTCGTGAACCCGGAAGATCCGAGATACACAGCGCTTATCGGCAAAAACGTCAAGGTCCCTCTATTTGATTTTGAGGTTCCGCTTCTTACCGATGAAAAGGTCGCGCTTGATAAAGGTACCGGCGCGGTTATGTGTGCGACCTTCGGGGACACGATGGATGTGCAGTGGGTGAACGAGCACCAACTTCCCTATAAGAAAGTCATTTTGACCGATGGCACCATCGACAGTTCTGTCCCTTATATCGGCGGGCTCGGAGTCATTGCGGCCAGAAAGGAAACAGTACGTCTTCTTGAAGAGAAGAAGCTACTGTATAGGCTCGAAAAACTGACACACCCGGTCTCGGTTCATGAGCGATGCGGAACAGAAGTTGAAATTATTCCCTCCATGCAATGGTACATTGACGTCCTTTCCAAAAAAGACGAGTTGTTGGCGGCAGGAGACAAAATCAACTGGCATCCCACCCACATGAAAAACAGGTACTCGATTTGGGTCGAAAACCTCAAGTGGGACTGGTGTATTTCGCGGCAGAGATACTTCGGAGTACCGTTCCCGGTCTGGTGCTGCGCTACTTGCGGTAAACCGCATTTTGCAGCGCTTGATCAGCTTCCCGTCAACCCGCTGGAGACATCGTTTGAGGGAGTCTGCGCCTGTGGAAACGAGAGTTTCATCCCGGAACGAGCCGTCATGGATACGTGGGCAACCTCTTCGATCACGCCGCTGATTAATCTTGACACTGCTTCCCAATATGGTATCGAGGGAAAATTTATGCCGATGAGCATGCGGACACAAGCTCATGAAATCATTCGCACCTGGGCTTTCTACACCGTAGTGAAGAGTCTTTATCACACCGGAGACATCCCGTGGAAAGACGCAATGATCTGCGGATTTGTCTTAGCCAAACCCGGCGAAAAAATAAGCAAATCCAAGGGCAATTCGAAAATGTCGCCACAGGAACTGATTGATACGTATTCCGCCGACTACATCCGATATTGGTCAGCCGGAGCAAAGCTGGGAACAGATACGTATTTTGATCCGGACGACATGAAAGACGTTTCCAGCCGCTTTATTACAAAGCTATGGAACTCGTCCAAGTTTGCACTATCGCATCTCAGCGATTTCGACCCCGCAATTCCAACCTCGACGATAAAACCGATTGACCGGTGGATGATCGAAAAGACAAACGAATCCATCGTCGAAGCTTCCAAATGGATAGACGCTTACGAAATCGGCCTAGCAAGAAAAGTAGTAGACGACTTGTTTTGGAAAGAGTTCTGCGACAACTATATTGAGATCGTCAAGGAGCGTCTCTATCAGCCGGAAGTTCACGGCGTGGAGGAACGAAAATCCGCGCAGCATGCCGTTTTCTATTGCCTTCTGAACATCCTGAAGATGTACGCAATTTATGTCCCGCATCTAACGGAATGCATCTACCTCAAAGGGCTGAAGGATTTCGTCGGCGCGACATCCATACACACGCTCCATTGGGAAAAGCCACAAAGACTCGATGCAGACATTCTTGCCTTCGGCGAAGAGTTTAAGATTGCGCTTGCAGAAGCACGAAAATATAAATCAGAAAATGGCTTATCCATGAAAGCGGAGATAGCGTCTCTGACTGTTTCGTGTTCAGCGAACCATATGAGTTTTTTTGCGGAGACACAGAAGGATCTTGTTGCCTGTACACGTGCAAAGAAAATATATTATGTGGCCACAGAGGAAGGAATGTGCAGGTAAGCGTTGATTATCTGCACATAATACAATATATATATATGCAGAAAGAAGAGGCAACATATGAGAAAATTCGACTACTCATTTTTGAGCAATGGTTTACTGCCGGCCGTTTTATTGTTGCCTGGCTGTCCATAATTTCGACGATGTCTAAATATATAATGGGCATTGTGAATATTTTGTTATTGATAATCGGCTTAGTCAAGGCAGCAATGATCCCATTCAAAATTCAAGAAGCTGAAACATAGGGAACAATATAAACGCGAAAATTTCGAAATGTTCCCTATATTGATTGAAATATAGGGAACATGATTGTATAATGCAGAAAGATATGTTCCCTAAGGAGATGCCGGATGAGTCATAATGATTATTCAAGAACACAAGAATTGCTCCATCAAAGAGCCGACTACTACGCCAGGCTTCATTTACTGCCCTATGACGGCTCACCGGAAATAAAGGAGCAAAACAATAAAAAATATCTCTATATAAGAAAGCGCATCGCCGGCAGGTTAACGTCAAAATATGTCGATGTATATACGGACGACCTGTATCAGCTACTCCTAAGAACCACAAAAGAAGCCCGAGAACATAAGAAAATGATTCGACGTATCGACAAAGAATTAGCGATTCTGGGCTATGAAGAGCGAGAACTATCGTCAAGAGTCATGTTGAATCTTGATTTTGCCCGGGCGAATATGAAGGCGAATATCTATGATCAAGCGATTCTGGAGGGCGTAGCGACGACCTTTCCTCAGACTGAAAATATCATTGACAATGGCAGAGTCACTGGCATGACCGCTACTGACGTCCAGAAAATTCTCAATTTGAAGCACGCATGGGAGTTCATCTTAGACAAGGATGTCATTCAATATGAATCAACCGTTCACATCCTTTGCCATATTGCCAAACTTATTAATGAAGGCGTTTATAGTGACGGAGGAAGAATCAGAGGCGTACCGGTCGTAATCGGCGGCACTTCTTACAGACCGCCTTTGCCGATCGAGACGATTGTCATCGAAAACATTCGGGAAATGGTTCAGTCCGGAGAAGAGGGGATCGATATTGCCATCAACTTATGCCTATACTGCATGAAAGCACAGATATTTAATGACGGAAACAAAAGAGTTGCGGTCCTTTTCGCAAATCATTATTTAATCTCCCGGGGTGATGGTCTGATTGTTATACCCGAAAAGGAAGTTTCGGCATTTAAAAAACTACTGGTTAAATACTATGAGGGAGCAGATATTGACGAGATATCTGTATTCATGAATGAAAAGTGTTGGAAGCGCTTTTGAAACGACGAATGAGTCGAGCGAAAAGGTCAGAACGTATCATTAATGCGCCGTTTTCCTTTTCGCGAAGGCGAATTTCAGGTCATTCCAAGATTCATTCCAAGGAATAAAGGCGGTCAGGCCGTACAGATAGAAAACTAAATTGAAGGAGCAGAAGAGAGCGTGCGCATAGCGGCCGGATAGAATATCGGCGACAGAGAAAAAGAGCAGATACGCAAAAACGGACCACTGAATCAATACTTGTGCGACAGACATCCTTGTCCGGCCCTCGATTTTGGGCGTTCGTCCAAAAGGCGCCTTCTTTCCCGTAATCAGTTGCCGAACCGACATCAGAACGCCCGCGATATTTACAGGCATCAGCAGGAGGTTAAGTGAATATACTCGAAACAGATCCGCCCAGCGATACCCGGCGATGCGCAGGTCGCGGCCGTATATATAGTAATAGGGGACGGCAACAAAGAGGACAAACGGATTTGTGAGAAGAAGACGGTTGAACGGCAGAAGAAAAAGAAGCATCAGCGCCCCGTTGGTCAGTGTGGGCGAGAGTAGATACTGTGTTCGTACCAGAAACTCCGCTACGGAGAGCTTGACGGGCTTTTTTCGGGCATATTGAAGCATGCTCGGATATAGGATCAGGCCGCCGTTGGACCAGCGCCGCCTTTGAATAATTAATGAACCGAAGTCGCGCGGGGTCGCGCTGAAAGAGAGCCGGTCCGGATAATTGAAAAGGATCCAGTCTTTATTGACCAGGTCGATGGTCGAGCCGGTATCTTCGATCACGGTTTTGTCCTGAATGTAGACCGGAATCGAAAAGCCTCTTTCCTCCGAAATTTTCCGAATATCACGAAGCGCGCTGTGCCGGAGAATCGCATTGGCTCCGACCCAAAATGTTGCATTCCAATAGGTGTACCCCTGGTGCTGGAGATACTGAACGTCTGTTGTTGCCCCGGCCGTACGTTCCAGGATCCCGGGAGCGGAGGGAATGGCGGAGTACGGCGTCTGAACCACCGCGATCCGGGGGTTTTCGATTAAGATATAGGAGAGCTTCAGGATGTAATCATGAGTGATGAAGCTGTCGGCATCGAGCGTTAAAATAAAGTCAGCGGCAGGCACGTGAAAATCGGCGTATTCCGGCTTGCAGGCGAACAGTTCGACCTTGCCGTCATAAGAAGGTTCTGCTCGAAAAGAGTTTCCGATCAGCGAAATATAGCTGTTCAGATTCATCGCCTTATTGGCTTGATGAGATAGATTGGCATATTTCTTTCTCTCAAAGGAACTGATATTCACATCGAACATGGCAGCAAGTCGGGAGAGATCTCTTGATATCAAGGGAAGCGGTTCTCCTTTGTCCCGAAGAGAGAAAGCGTGGCGACGGAGTTCATCCGCGGGGGCGGTGAGAACTTTTTTAATGAACAGATGATCGGTATGCGCGAAGGGGGATGGACGACCGAGATAATCGGCGCCGATTCGTTCAATCCACCCGGCCGCGTCAAGAAATATCTCGGATAAACGGCGACACGCCATTCGCTCGTCCGGAAAACCACGGCTACCGTTTTCTTCTTCAAGGAGCAGAACCGAGACAGAAGGGAGCAATTCGCGAATGTGCTGGTTCTGAGATAAAAAAAGATCATTTGCTTCCAGAATCATCATCCGGGTTGAATAAATTGCCTGCTGCTCTTCATCATTTCCGTCGGGCGGATCGTCAACCAGGACGACGACGCGCCGGTTCGGATATTCGGAAAGAGAAGCGGATATAACGGTTTGTTTCAACACCTGAATTTCTTCCTTGTAGGAAGGAATCAAGACACAAAGAGACGGGAC
>CAYGIB010000056.1:0-10056 GCA_964349735.1 uncultured Oscillospiraceae bacterium
TCCGGTCGATGCAATCGGCCGGTTTTTCTTTTCCGATAATTTATCATATGCAATGGCGCAAGAGAGATACGGATTGTCAATTTTCTCTCTGGTCATATTTTGGGATCGAAAATACGATATAATATTTCTACTTTGACTTTTTCGGAGGGCAAACTTATGGACAAGGCATATGCCTTAAACAAGAAGCAGGTACTCGAAGAACTGAAATCCGACGAGGATGTCGGACTCTCCCGGATTGAGGCAGAGAAGCGGCTGATTCAATACGGTCTGAATTCCTTGGGAGAAGAGAAAAAAACTCCCTTATGGAAACGCTTTCTGAGTCAGTTTGCCGACGCGATGGTCCTCATTCTGATCGGCGCGGCGGTTCTCTCCGCATTCATGGCGCTTCAGGAGCCCGGATTCGAAGGTTGGATTGACGTGATCGTCATTATGGCTATTGTCATTATCAACGCGATTCTCGGCGTTTATCAGGAAGGCAAGGCCGACCAGGCCATTGCCGCGCTCAAGCGGATGAGCTCGCCCCGGTGCAAGGTCATTCGCGACGGTCAGAAGAAGGAAATTCCTTCCGATCAGCTGGTTCCGGGCGACATCGTAGCCCTGGAGGCCGGCGATCTGGTTGCGGCCGACATTCGAATATTGTCACAGAATTCCATCAAGGTCGAAGAGGCCTCTTTAACCGGTGAATCGGTACCGGTAGAAAAGAATCCATCCGCTGTTCTTGCCGAGGACACCGGATTGGGTGACCGCGAGAATATGTTTTTTATGGGTACGGCCATCACCTACGGAAGGGCGGTCGGGATTGTAACGGACACCGGAACCAGCTCCGAGCTCGGCAAAATCGCTACGAAGCTCAAGACGATCGACGATTCCGTCACACCCTTGCAGAGAAGCTTAAACAGTCTCGGCAAGATTCTGGGTGTCATATGTATCGCCGTGTGTCTGGTTGTATTTTTCGTGGATGTGTTTATCCAGCACACGCCGTGGGATGAAAGCCTGATGATTGCCGTCAGTCTGGCCGTCGCCGCGATTCCGGAGGGTCTGGCGGCTGTCGTCACCATTGTATTGGCAATCGGAATGACACGTATGGCAACGCGCAACGCCATCGTTCGCAAACTTCTCGCCGTCGAAACTTTGGGATGCGTGGACGTCATATGCTCTGATAAGACCGGAACGCTTACTCAGAACGAGATGACGGTTACCCGAACTTTCTTTGCATCCCGGCTTTACCGTGTCTCCGGAACCGGCTACGCGCCCGTCGGAGAAATTTCCGCAGAGGACGGACAGACGGTTTCCCCGAAAGAGGATTTGAGGCTTCCCATGCTCGCTTGCGTTCTTTGTAACGACGCGGTAATCCGTGAGAGCGAGGATGGTCGTTACTCGTGCATCGGAGACCCGACCGAGGGCTCCTTAGTCGCGTTTGCCGGGAAGGCAGGTTTTGCCCGGGAAGAGACCAATGGCAGATATCCGAGAATTTCCGAGCTGCCTTTTGACTCCGATCGTAAAATGATGACGACGTATCATATCAACGTCGTTCCGGAGCAAATCACTTCCTTTACTAAGGGCGCCCCGGATGTGATTCTTGACCGTTGCACGTCTTTTTTCGACGGAAAGAAAAACGCGCCGATGACCGATTCCATCAAAAGAGAAATCGAAGAAATCAACCACCAATTCGCATCAAGCGCACTTCGCGTGCTGGCGACGGCGTATAAGACCTACGGGGCGGAAGACGAGAATATTACCGCAGATTTCTCGCACGAGAACGATATGACCTTCTTAGGTCTTGCGGGTATGATTGATCCCGCCCGACCGGAGGCAAAGGAAGCGATTCGAATCTGCCGAGATGCCGGAATCCGACCGGTCATGATTACCGGAGACTATAAAGATACCGCCGTTGCCATTGCCCGGGATCTCGGGATGATGGACGAGAATGCGCAGAGCCTCTCCGGGGCGGAATTGAATGCGATATCCGACGCAGAGCTCGAGAAGCTCTGTGAGACGACCAGTGTCTACGCACGCGTTTCGCCGGATCATAAGGTGCGAATCGTCGGGGCGCTCCAGAAAAACGATCACATCGTCTCGATGACCGGGGATGGCGTCAATGATGCCATGGCATTAAAGACCGCGGATATCGGCGTCGCGATGGGCATCACCGGAACCGAGGTTGCCAAGAACTCCGCCGATATGATTCTGACCGACGATAACTTTGCCACGATTGTTCACGCAATCGAGGAAGGCCGGATTATTTTCAGCAACATCCGGAAATTCGTAGGATTCCTTCTTTCCTGCAACGTCGGAGAGGTTCTGGTTATTTTCATTATTTCGCTGATTCCCGCCGCCTTTTTCAACTCCGTCGGCATGCCGATTACAGGAGCGATTACCCCTTTAACCGCAATTCAACTCCTCTGGCTAAACCTGGTCACAGACAGCTTTCCCGCCCTGGCTCTCGGCCGCGAAAAGGGCGAACCGGACATCATGCAGCAGCCGCCCCGGCACAAGTCGGAGTCGATTATCAATAAAAGTATGCGCGTCATGATACTGGTTCAAAGCCTGGCGATATTCGCCGCTGTGTTTACTTCATTTATGATTGGATTGAATGTCCTTTTTGTAAACGATATTTCAAGGCTCGAAGCCTCCCGAACGATGGCATTCGCGACCCTGATTATCGCGGAGCTGTTCCGTGCCTATAGCTCCAGAAGCGAGCGAGTCAGTGTATTCAAGCTCGGTATTTTCAGCAACAGAATGATGAACGTAGCCGTGCTGTTCTCGGCGCTGATGCTCTTTGCAGTCGTCTATATTCCCGGTGTAAACGGAATTTTTGACAATCAGGCACTTCCGGCCGTCGCATGGGTGCCCATCGTTATTCTGGCGGTGATTCCTTTCCTCACGGGTGAGCTGTTTAAGATTATTCGTTCCAGACGGAAGAGAGCATCATGAAAACGGGTCATACACATTCGGCGATTGTTCGTCCGGGGAATAGAATATGCATGTAAAGTGTTTATTAAATTGCTTGCACCGACCATGCGCGTGTGATAAAATTATACGGATTTGCGGACTGAATTACATTTCGGAGGCTTAATTATGATTCTGGCAATTGTACTGGCATCTGTTGATATATTGATTTCCACCCTGTTGGTCATATTTGTTATTTTTCAAGAGGGAAACGACAAAGGACTCGGCATTATCGGCGGAGGAGCGGACACATTCTTCGGCAAGGAGAAGGGACGTTCCCTGGACAACAAACTGAAGAGAGTGACTACCGCACTGGCGATTTCTTTTGCGGTTGTTACAATCGTATTGTTTCGGGTCATTGCCGGCGGATTGTAGTTCGCAGGCGTTCTGATATTTGATTGGCAATTAGTGATTCGGCGATCTTCCGGAACCAATTCATCGGGTTCGGAAGATCGCTTTACTATACTAACTTGGCGGTTCACACCGCAAGGCCATTCAACATGTTCTAATTAGCGCGACGCAGAGAAAACACCCGGGTGGAAAGCGAAATGGAAGGGACAGAATCAAAGAATATTTGTATACTGATAGGAGGGTGAAATCCTTTTCGGGTGACCGAGGAAACGAGGCATAGGATGAAAAAAAGCAAAGCGAACGACAATCGGGCGAATGCCCGCAAGAGGAAGGAAGCGCCCCGCGGTTCCGGCATTTCCGACAAGCGACGAACTCCTGTGAGGAATGCCGTACCGATTCTGCCGGTCGCTTCTTCATCTCCGAAGGGTCCAATCGGGATGCCCAATACGTGTGTGGGTATTTTGAGAAAAGGGGAGACAGACAGTTATGTCGATCCGGATCCCGGATATTCGTTTGACCAGTACGGACGAATTCGAATTCCGCCGAATAACTTAAACGGCGCTCCGCTTAATATGAAAGTCGTTTGCACCATTACAAATCCCGGAGATCCGGCCGGCTCCTACGTCGGTTCAATCATTGAGGTCTTGGGAGACCCCGGTCAAAGTGATGTCGCGATGAGAGCGATTCTTCTTCAGTATGGCATCCCGGAAAAATTCCCGGACAAGGTAGAACAGCAAGCCGGACTTCTGCCGATGAGCCCGACGGAAGAGGAGATAAGCACGGCAATCGAGCAAGGCAGGAAGGACCTGCGCTCTGTAAGAACCGTAACAATCGACGGGGAGGACGCCAAGGATTTGGACGATGCCATTTCGATTGAAAAGCTCCCGGGCAGAGGCTACCTCCTGTTTGTTCACATCGCCGATGTCGCGAACTACGTAACCGACGCATCCGACATAGATATAGAAGCCCGTATAAGGGCTACCAGCGTCTATCCGGTCGACCGCGTCATACCGATGCTTCCTCCGCGCCTTTCAAACGGGCTGTGCAGCTTGAATCCCGGCGTACCGAGGTTTGCGCTTACGGTGAAGATGACGATTGATTACGAGGGTGAGGTGCGTGACGGGGAGATTTTCGAGAGTATCATTCAGAGCGATGCCCGCATGTCATATACGGAAGTGTACGACATACTTTACCGGGAGAAGTCTATTGAGATATATCGGGCGCTCGAATCGATGTTTGGCGAAATGAACGACCTGATGAAGATTCTCAAGGAGAAAAGAAACCGGCGCGGCGCAATTGAGTTCTCTTTCCCGGAAACTCACGTCGTCCTCGATGAAGACGGAAAACCGACGGACATTCATGCATACCCGATTAATGAAGCGAACCGGATCATCGAGGAATTCATGATCGTCTGCAACGAATACGTTGCTTCCCGGTTCTTTGCGATGAAGCACCCCTTCGTATATCGCGTCCATGAGGAGCCGGATGAACTCAAAATCAACGAGTTTTTGCACGTAGCAAAGCTCTTCGGTGCCAAAACGTCCAAGAAGGGAAAGGCAACACCGGAGTTTCTTTCTGAGCTGATGCATCAAATCTCCGGGGAAACGTATGCCCCCGCATTGTCCCAAGCTTTGCTCCGTTCCTTGGCGAAGGCCCGTTATGCTCCCGAGAATCTCGGTCACTTCGGCCTTAACTCCAAGAATTACTGTCACTTCACGTCGCCGATTCGCCGATACCCGGATTTATATATTCACCGAATTATTAAGGCGTACCTTCACGACAAGCCGCGGAAGTCTTATTTTGCCGGACTCGTTCAATCCGTCTCGGATCATAGCTCGGAGATGGAACGCAATGCGGACGAGGCCGAACGGGAGACGACCGACCAGAAGGTCGCGGAGTACATGGCCGGGCACATCGGAGAATCCTATGACGGAATCATCTCCGGCATTTCAAAGGGCGGTCTCTTTGTTCGCCTTGAAAACACAGCGGAGGGAATGGTTCCTTTTCGGATCATGTCGGATTATTTTGAATATGACGAACGGCGTCTCGAGGCGCGCGGACGGACGAGCGGGCGTGTTTATCGAATCGGACAGCCTATTCGCATTAAGGTTTTAGCAGTCGATATTCTCCTTCGAAGAATCGATTTTGTTACCGAGGATTCATCGTACGACCCGGAACGTATGCGGGAAGCAAAACCGGAGCGCAATAACGACAAAAAAAGAGAGCCCCGTCAGCGGTTCTCTCCAAAAAAGGGTAAGGGGAAAAAGGGAAAAGGGAAAAAGGGACGATAAATCTCTGTCAGTCATCAATTCGATAGCGCTTGAGAGCTTCGACCAGGTCGTCGCAGGAATCGCTGTGGATTTCAAGAAGAATGGGTCGCTGCAGCTCAAGGCTGAAAATACCCATAATCGACTTGGCATCCACAACATACCGGCCGGAAGACAAGTCGACGTCATACGGAAAAGAATTGACAGTATGAACAAAATCCTTCACATCGGAAATAGATTTAAAATGAACAGTGAAACAAACCATGAATCATATCCTCACATTCTAACGGTGCTCAATTCTTGATGCACTATGGATGTTTAGTTTATCACAGGTAGATTTCCTGTCAATTGTCATAATGCCGAAATGAACGTATCACAGACATGCAAAAGATATCCGTGAGGTCGACCGAATCGGGAGGAATACATTGAATCGGGTGGAAAATGGTCACACAGCCAATAACGAAGAGTCGAACGGCAAAAAGGTATATTATCAGTCCCTCGGCTGTAAGGTAAACAGCTATGAGACAGATGCGATTCGGTCGCTTTTTGAATCGAGAGGTTTTGTCACAGTCGAAGAGCCTAAGGAATGCGACGTGTATGTCATTAACACATGCACGGTAACCGCAGAAGCGGAACGAAAATCCGGGCAAATGCTCCGAAAAGCGCGCAAGCTGGCGCCCCGCGCAATCGTTGCTGCGATGGGATGCAGAACGGAAATGCGCGGAGGAAAAGACTGCGCCGACGTTTGCGTCGGGACAAAGAATCGCGCCGCACTTGTTGATCGGGTGGTTCGTCAGCTTGCTGGGTCGCAAACTTCATTAGAAAATGCGGCGAATCACCGCGATGCGTTGCCGGAAAGCTCGGGTTTATGCGCAGACCGATTCTCCGAGTTGCCGGAGCCGCTCAATGCCTTCGAAGAATTCGGATCGGTTATTTCCAGAGAAGGAACACGCGCCTTCGTGAAAATACAGGACGGGTGTGACAGTTTTTGCAGCTATTGTATCATTCCGTACGCGAGAAGCCATGCCCGCAGCCGGCAGCAGCAGGATACTATTCGGGAGGTTCGTCGGCTCGGTGAGGCCGGGTATCGTGAGATTGTTTATACCGGAATCAATTTGGGATCCTACGGGGCAGAATGGGGATCGGCATCCGAGTCGCTTCAGCGACTGTTGGAGGAAACGATTCAAATTGAGTCCATTCAAAGAATTCGACTGGGGTCAATCGAGCCGAATCTGGTAGACGAGCGATTCGCATCCGCTCTGGCCGCTTCTCAAAAATTCTGCCGGCACCTGCACATTTCACTTCAGAGCGGATCGGATTCTGTGTTGAAGCGAATGAACCGTAAATACGGAACCGCTCAATTCTCGCATGCAGTCTCGATTCTCCGTGCAGCTGTTCCCGACATCTCCCTAACCACGGATATAATCGTCGGTTTTCCCGCAGAAACCGATTCCGAACACCTGGATAGCCTTAGGTTCTGCCGAACGCTCGGTTTTTCGCGAATTCACGTATTTCCTTTCTCTGCACGCAACGGAACCGCAGCTTCCACAATGCAGCCGCAGGTCGATCCTGGTGTGCGCAATCAAAGAACGGCTGATTTTCTATGCTTGTCTGATGAACTGGCAGCACGCTCCTCCGCGCAAATGATCGGCAAGACCGTTTGCGTCCTTGTCGAATCGAAGCGGAGCGGTGGAGAGTCCGTCGGCTACTCCCGAGAGTATCAGCGCGTTCGATTCATTTCTGTTCAAGAAGAGGAGCCGGGAAGAGAGTGCATGGTACGGATTACCGGATTCGAAAAGGACGAGCTGGTGGGAGAAGAGCTCCGGTCCGGTTCGTTCTAATGAGATCCGTGGTTTCGGCGATTTGCCATTTTCGAAAACCATTCGATTCATTAATATTTCGTTACAGACATTGCATTTCGCAAAATACCATAAAATCATGCTACAATAAATTATTAATAGGATTTGCGATTGTATAATGCCAAGTGGTCGTACCCCAAAGATACCCGGAGGTAGAGATATGGTTGATTCCGAGACCGCAAGATTTTCATTTAACATGGACAAGACCGAAGATGTACGCGAGTTGATGTCATTTGTGTTATCGGCGTTGGAGGAGAAGGGATATAACCCGATTAACCAATTGGTCGGTTACTTCATGTCGGGAGACCCAACGTACATCACGAACTACAAGGGTGCGCGTGGCATAATCCGTCGGATTGAACGCGACGAATTGCTGGAGGTCATAGTACGCCAGTACTGCGAGCGTTTGAAATAGCGGGAGAGCAACATCATTCATGGGAAGAGCAATGGCCATCGATTATGGTTCTCGGAGAATCGGCATCGCGTTAAGCGACCCGCTTCGGATTATTGCTCAGGCCTATGAGACACTGTTCTGGAACGGAAAGAGGATTGACGGGGTTCTCGAAAATATCTCCCGAATCATTTCCGAGAATAATGTCGACGTAATCATACTCGGCTCACCGCGCCGGACGGACGGAAAGATTAGCGCATCGCAACTGGCGGCCGAGCAATTCGGATCCCTGCTTTTCGAGAAGACCGGCATTTCTCCTATACTTGTCGATGAACGTTATACCACAGTGATTGCATCGCGGTATATGAACGAAGTAGGAATTCCGGGAAAAGAACGCAAAAACATCGTCGATCAGATGGCGGCTCAAATAATTCTTCGCGAGTATTTGGACAATCATCGCCCCGAAAACTGATTCATGCTATAATTAACGGAGACTTTTATTCTTGATTAATAAAGAATTTCGCGTCAGCGAGGAGGTACAACATGACAGATAAAGATAAGGACTGCGGTTGTGGAATGGATCACGAGAACTGCGCGGACAATGAATCCGGGGATTGCTGCTGCGAAGAACCGGCCACCATCACGATGGTAGACGCCGAATCCGGTGAGGAGTATCAGTTTGCCGTTGTAGACGACTTCGAGTACAAAGGCCAGGCATATTGTGTTTTGGTTACAGTGGACGAGGATGACCCCGAATTGGTCATTACGAAGGTGGTTGAATTGGACGACGGCGAGGAAGGGTTAATGAGCCTCGACGAAGAAGAGGCGGACGAAATATACGCCGAATACGACCGTCTCTGCGAGGAAGCGGACGTCGAAGATGAAGACGAAGAATCAGAAGAAGAGTAAGACGGAATCGAGAAACTCCGCTCCGGGCAGGCCCAAGAAAGCGGATAACGCGATGGCGGTGATTAGAGATGTCATTAACGGTAAGGAGTATTACCTCTCCGTCATTGATACGTTTGTAATCGAAGGCCGCGAATATGTGGTGATGTACAACTACGAGCCGGATGACGGAAATCATGCTGAACCCGAATTGGTCATCATGAGGACCGAGTTTTCGACTGCCGGGGACCAGCTGTTCTACTCGATTCGAGACAACAATGAGCTGCACAAGGCTTTCATTGTATTTATGAGGAGATTTCATTCGTCACATGAGTCACAGTCCGGACGAGTCAAATCCAACGCCTAAGGCGATGCCGATCAGAATACGCACTGTTATGGTGCCGCTCTTCGGAGCGGCACTCTATTATGCGGTAATTCTGGCAGTCAATACAGTTGCCGTTTCTGTTCTGGGCGTTGATTTCGATCGGTACCGGTTCACCGTCCACGCCGTGACCATACTGGTGCTGTTACCTGCCGTTCTCTTGTGGCTCCGCTTTTCCGAGAAATTTGAAGACAAAAGAGTTTACCGGGAATCCGTTTCCCCGGGAAAGATATTGGCGGGGATTACCATAGCCTTGGGGCTATTGGGGATTACGCTTTTGTACTTTTACTTGGTGGAAGAAGTACTGTCCTCCTTTTCGTTTGTGCAGGAGAGTGTGGAGGAATACAAGAAGTGGGTCCAGGCCGATCCGCTGTCACTGCTTGAAAAAATCATGTATGCGGTTACGCTCACCGTATTGGTTCCGATTGCGGAGGAATTGATTTTCCGTGGCATCATTCTTCAGGAATTTCTCTCGACAATGAAGCCGGTTGTTGCGGTTATATTGGCATCTGTATTTTTTGGGATCATTCATATGCAGCCGATTCAAGTGATCTATGCCTTTTTTTGCGGAGCCGTCATTTCTGCGGTATACGTTCTGTCGCGTAGCATTTTTCTTTCGATTCTGTTACATGGGATATACAATTTTTTCGGCTCGGTGGTACCGACGATGCTTCCCGCAAATGGCTCATGGGCGAATACTCTCGGATTTGTTTATCTCGGATCGATTGTACTTTCGGTTGTTGCCGTGGTATATCTGAGAAGAAGCCAGATTAGAAAATCAATCGACGGAGGGTAATGATGCGTCGTCTCTTAACGGGAAGAGTTCATAAAAGACCATTTGTCGTAACCACTGTTGTGGTGTCTGCTTTTCTTCTCGCGGGCATTCTGGCCGTTCTGTATCTCGGTTTTTTTCGACAGACCCTGCAAACCGGACAAATACGTGTGGAATCCGAGATTACCGGGATGGATATA
>CAYGIB010000057.1:0-3155 GCA_964349735.1 uncultured Oscillospiraceae bacterium
GTCCTTCTCGATGTGATGATGCCCCTCAAGGACGGCTTTTCGGTGTGCCGTGAGATCCGTAAGGAAAGTAGTGTCCCTATCATCATGATCACCGCGCGCGGCGAGGATTTTGAGAAAATCATGGGGTTGGAGATCGGGGCGGACGACTACATCGTCAAACCCTTTTCGCCCGGCGAGGTCATGGCGCGCATTAAGGCGATCATGCGCCGGATCGAGCGCGAGACGGCGCAGGCGCAGGTGTTTGTTTTCGATAATCTGACTGTGAATCTGGACGACTATACGGCAAAGATCGACGATCGTGCGGTTCCGATGACCAAGAAGGAGATCGAGATTCTCTGGACGCTGGCGGCGACGAAGAACAAGGTCTTTTCGAGAGAAAATTTATTAAACACGCTGTGGGGCTACGACTACTTCGGCGACAACCGGACGGTCGACAGCCACATTAAGCGATTGCGCGCCAAGCTCGATGAATACGAGCATCCCTCGTGGAGCATCAAGACCATCTGGGGCGTAGGCTATAAATTTGAGGTGGAAGAAAATGCCGAAGAGTAAAATCGCCCGCACATTAAGCCTTTACTTTGTCGTGGCGCTCCTGGTCTTTGCCATTGTCGTCGGTGCAGTTTTTCTCCTTTTGTTTCGAAACTATACCGTTTCCGTGCATCGGGATAAGCTCAGGGGTTACGCCGAGTCTCTGGCAGAGGCGCTGTCCGGCCAAAGCGGATCCGGCTCGGATCGACTCGGACCCTACCTGCGATTTGCCGGTGAGGTCGCCGAGGCGGATGTCTGGATCGTCGACGAGAACATGCAGCTTCTTACGATCAGCCGCGGGCAGGGCATGGCGAGCGGCCATTACAATTACGCCGAGCTTCCGGATAATGCCGGCGAGCTGATCGACGAGGTTTTCGAGGGCAAGACCGCATTCAGCGAGGACTTTAGCGGCGTACTGTCCGCCCCGACGCTCACCGTCGGTGCACCGATTACCGATTCTGCCGGCACCGTCCTCGGTGCCGTCCTCCTCCACTCCTCGGTCGAGGGCACCGCCGCTGCCGTGAACCGGGGCGCATGGATGCTCTTAGGAAGCCTCGTGCTCGCGCTGATCGTCGCACTCATTCTATCGGTGATCCTTTCCGGCTCATTTACCCGCCCGCTCTCGAAAATGAAGGCGGCAGCCTTGCGCCTTTCCAAAGGAGATTATTCGGCGCAGTGCGGTGTCCGGCAAAACGACGAGATCGGCGAGCTGTCCGAGGTTCTGGATTCACTGGCCGTCCGTCTCGACGAGGCCGGCAGGGAAAGTGCGAAACTTGAGACGATGCGCAGCGACTTTGTCGCCAATGTCTCCCACGAGCTCAAGACTCCGGTCACCGTCATTCGCGGCTCCCTCGAGGCGCTCTGCGACAAGGTCGTCACGGACTCCGCAAAGATTGACGAATATCACCTCCAGATGCTCGGCGAATCCAAGCATCTCCAGCGACTGGTCGAGGACCTCCTGGACCTCTCCCGACTCCAGAACGCGGACTTTGAGATCGAAAAGCAACCGGTCAACATCTGTGACGTTCTTACCGACGCCGCCAAAAGTGCCTCTCAACTTGCACGCAATCGAAACATTCGGATACGCACCGATTTTCAAAAGCCCTGTCTCCTGATCCAAGGAGACTACGGACGCCTCCGGCAGATGTTTCTGGTCATATTGGATAACGCGGTCAAGTTCTCCCCTTCCGACGCGAACGTCGATGTCACTGCCTCGGAAGCTCTGGTCATTGTTCGCGACTTTGGTCCCGGCATTGACACGGATCATCTGCCCTACATCTTTGACCGGTTCAATAAGAGCCGGGATGAGCGCAACAAGTCCGGCACAGGCCTCGGACTTTCGATCGCAAAGCAAATTGCCCGGCGGCACGGAATCGCCCTCACCGCGCGCAATCACGCGGAAAGCGGCGCGGAATTCGTTTTCGAGATGCCGGCTTCGACTGCAGGCGAAGCTCCCCGGACCGAATAGCAGTATGAAAGTATAACCTTAACCCCCTGTATCACGGCACGAAAATAGGCCCTTCGACTCCTGCATTACGGCACGAAAATAGACAGAAAAAAACACAGTTTCGCCCAATATTCTTGTTAGTCTAAGCTTACCGCAAAGAAAATCAACGAAAGAGGTGAGTAAAGATGAGAAAATATCATAAATGGATCGTGGTGGGAATGGTAGTACTGGCCCTCGGCGCGACAAGCGCGATCGCATTCGCTGCATCCCCTTATGTTACGCCGGCCGAAGCGGTTGCCGGAATCACGGGGCGCACGGAAGACAGCGTTCGAGAAGAGCGGGCAGATACCGGAAAGACCTATGGAGCCATTGCCTATGAGGCCGGAAAACAAGAAGAATTCCGGGAGGCGATGAACGAGATCCGCGAGGATGCTTTGGCGGCTCAAGTCGAAGAAGGCAAGTTGACGCAGGAAGAAGCCGACGCGGTTCTCGCCCGGATTCAAGAGCGACAGGCCGAGTGCGACGGTACCGGATCGGGTCAGCAGAACCGTGAAAACCTGGGCCTTTTCGGCCAAGGCGGAACGGGACTCTGTAACGGAACCGGAGAAGGCCAAGGCGGACAGCGCAAGGGACAAGGCAACGGAATGGGTCTGCGGGATGGCTCGTGTAATGCGGGATAAAGCCTAAAGGCTAATTCCATAAACCCGAACACCCGCTAAGTACAGTCAAAACAAAAGCGACCCCGGGAGGAAGACTCCCGGGGTCGCTTTTTATGTCGATTAATCTTTATTGTTACGGAATAATCAGCAGGCTTTTGCCTCTACCAAAGGTATCCAATATATCCGTTATAAAATAAGTCAAACCCCGCATCCCGTTTCAGCACCCTGTCTAGCGTTTTAATAATCCAGTCCCCGTTGATATCCGCAATACCTATGTACGGACCTCTCCTTAATAAAATATATCCGCCTCCGGTGGGCGTTGCTTGACTCTGATCCGAATGATACGAGAGATTTCCGTCTTTGTTAATGATGTAGAAATCCCTAAAAAACCAAACCGGGTACGTATCGTAAAAACTGTAGTTGGAAATGATAAGGTATTCATCGCTCATTTTATAATTAAACCAATCGACTTCGCCTTCGTACGGAATGTCCCGGAGAAATTCCCCGGTCTTGAGAGAATA
>CAYGIB010000057.1:3165-9832 GCA_964349735.1 uncultured Oscillospiraceae bacterium
GAATAAACCGAGTAGTCGCTGAGCAAAACCATTGACGATGAGACGTCAAAAACGCTGACCGTTTCCGCGTCTACATCCTGAATCATACAATCTCCCCAGATCGACTTGATCACAATTCTTGATGTTCCGTCCATACCGACAGCGTAGGTTTCACCTTCACCATAATTCCAGAAATCTCGAATCTCGTATTGGCACAATACTCCATCCACATAATAGCGAACTCCGGGAATAAATTGACCGTCCGGAGTCTTGGTTTCGTCGGGCACCGGCTTCAGCTGAGCGTCATAGGTTCTTCCTTCCCATATGAAATACTCATTCATCCAAACCGAAATCCAGGTTTCCGGAATCCACCCTATACGATTCTTCATGAGGGGGGTCACATTTTCCAAAAGAACATTGCCCGACAAATCGATAAGGGTTGAAATTATATCAAAGTCATCGTTCTGCTCGCTATATATGACGTATTTTTCACCGACCAATTGCATCGGGGCAGACGGCAACTGATCCTTCGAGAAGTTTTGAAGGACAGTGCCGTCGCTTTTGATTTCCAAATAGTGAAGTCGGAGAGAACCATGATCGTAATCCACCCAAACGTCTTCCAGGACACAGATCCCGGTAGAATCCGGATAGGCAACCATGTTCCATTCAGCATAAGAAGAGCCTTTGGGGTCTTCCTTGATTATTATCGTATTCCCTTTATCCGTGACCACCCGCAGAATCTCATCGGAGATTTCCGTTGATGTTTCCCAATCTTGCCACTCATAATAACCTCCGGGAAAATATCGGCGATTAGCCTTCGGCTCGGGCTCTTCTGCGTTGCTCGAAAAGTAGGTATACTGTTCGATCTCGTGCTTTTCGAGAAGACCCAGCGGGGGATAGGACTCACCATCCATGAACTCGAAGCTGTGAACCATTCTTCCGTAGCAGTCATAAACATCGAGCATCGCACCCTCTCCCGGAAGGACGGCATAGTATTTTCCCCCGAAAATCTGTCCGTCGGGCAGCGGCTCCCCCGGGATATAAACCGGGTCCGGCGTCGGTGTTGCCGAAGGTGTGGGGGTCGACTTTGACTGCTCGCTCCTCTCCTGTGATTCTTTTGTCGGTTCTGCTGTTTGGCTTTCTGTGGTGTTATCCGTCTGGCTGCCCTTATTGTCCCGGACGCCACAGGCGCTCATTAATATTGCGACGGAAAGGATAACCGGCAGAATTCGATGCTTCTTGCTCATTTCTTCCTCCTAAGCGCGACAGAATTCAATTACGACTGAATTTCAATCTACGAATTCTTCTTTAGAATGGGCACATACCCGCAGTCCTCAAGCATTTGCTGTCCCTCGGGAGAAAGCAGGTAGATCAAAAGCGCGCTTGCTTCTGTCGACGGCTCCAGCGGAAGGATGCCGTAGAAGGCCTTCGTATAGCCATACTCTCCGCTGTTGATGGTTTCATTGGACGGAAGAACCCCGTCGATGGAGATGAATTTGAGCCCGGGCTGAGTAAACATATTTTTCGCGTAATAGTAGACGGAATATCCGATGGCATTATCACTGTTGTTATACGAAGCTATGTCAGAGATGATATCAACCATGGTTTCGGAAATGATCTCTGTGGTTGGCTCTGACATTTGTGTATCCTTCATCATCAGCTCAAGCATGAGCGTCTGGCTGCCACTGAGTACAGGGCGCTGGAACGCGACAATCTCCTTGTCTGCTCCGCCGACTTCCTTCCAGTTCGTGATTTTACCACTATATATGTCGCGAACCTGGTCGGAGGTCAATGAGTCAACGGGATTATTCTCATTCACAATGAAAACCAGAGCATCCAAGCCGATTTGATAAATATTCATCGTGTTTTCGATATCCAACTCCTCGCGTGTCGGCTTGGCTGCTGCATACACCAGTAAGATGTCGGCCTCCCCTTCCGCAAGCTTGTGATAGCTAAGATCGGTGGTGGAAAAGGCAATCGTCTCCTCGGCCTGTGCTTCCGAGCAGCCGGTGATGGCGCGAACCAGACCGATTGCAAGCGGGATGGTGGCGGTAGAGCCGTCGACCTTCGGATAATTCAGAAGTGTAAAATCGGCCAGAACCTTCTTATAATCGACTGTCATTTCGGGGAGAGTCGCGTTCGTCTCATTTGCTTGTTGATGCGTTTGCCCACCGGTTTGTCCGGACGATTGCCCGCTGGTCATTTGTGATTCTGAAGTCCCGGAAATCAGAGACGATATGGAGCTTGCGCCTCGGTTTGTTTTACTGCATGCGCACGTTCCCGCTAACAGACCGATAATCAGACTAACCGACAGAAGAATAATCAACTGCTTCTTCATCATCTACACCTCTCTTTATTATGGCGCGTAATATTCTGCCCTTATCATACTACCGCGCGTAATGATTTGCAATGCGATAATTAAAATCTTTTTATGAAAATATTCATCCATGATTTCGACGCGCTACCATGGTAAAATCAGGTAGAGATAAATTGAATTATCCTTTCAAAAGGTTCTTCTCCGATTCATAAAATCACACAGGGAGCCCGGAGGTACCCCGCTATGCACGAAGAACTCATCGCCCCCTGCGGAATGAATTGTCGGCTGTGCGTCGCCTACCAATATAAGCAAATGGATATCAACAAGCACGGATTTCACCGCACCTATTGCCCGGGCTGTATTCCGAGGGGAAAGAATTGTCTCCACATGGCCGATGCGTGCGAGAAGCTTGCCAAAGGTACCGTGCGCTTCTGTTTCGAGTGCGGCGACTTTCCGTGCAAGCGCCTGAAAGGCCTGGATAAACGCTATCGCACGAAGTATCACATGAGTATGATTGAAAATCTGGAAAGCATCCGCGACATCGGTATCGATGATTTCCTGACCGCCCAGGAGAACAAGTGGTGCTGCCCGAAGTGCGGCGGTGTCATCTGCTGCCACAACGGATTGTGCCTTGCGTGTGATCTTGAAACACTCATAAATAACAGGAAATACCGCTGGGGCGAAGAGTAGAAGTGCCTCGCTTGATGCATTTATTTACATTCCGATTACCGCGGAGTCATTTTTGCCTCCTAGTCGGAAAATGATTCGCGACGCCGGGACACAGTAAAAAAGCTCCGCTTGACGCGGAGCTTTGAAGCGGCTATGAGCGTAATCTTTTTCGAGACAAGACGGTTCAGTTTACGACTCGCTACGCCCGCCGTCGTCGTCTCCTTCATCAAGAAGCCGGTTCAAGATTCGGTGCAAATCGGCCGCGTCTTCTGCCGAAAGATCTATGCAGGCGGCCATCCGGGCGGGGATGCAAAGGGCTTTTTCGCGAAGGGATCGGCCGGAGTCGGTCAGAAACACCTCCACGATTCGCTCGTCGCGCCGGCTGCGGACGCGGGTCAGAAGACCCCCGGCCTCCATTTTCTTAAGGAGCGGAGTGAGGGTTCCGGAGTCCAGATGGAGCCGGCCGCCGAGCTCGGTTACGGTGAGCCCGTCTTCTTCCCAGAGGGCCAGAAGTGCGATGTATTGCGTGTACGTCAGATCAAGCGGGGCAAGAAAAGGAGTGTACAGGCGCATGATTTTCCGGGCTGCTGCGTAGAGCGGAAAGCATAGCTGGTTCTTTAGAAGCAGGGCATTCTCGCGGCAGGTGGAGGTCGGCTCGCCGGATGCCGGCGATTGGGCTGAAGGGCGGTTTTTTGTCATAATCGATTTCCTTCCCGTTTGTTGATTTAGTTTCTGCCCCGGCTGTTGTTCTCGTCTCTGCCTGGAAAAACTCCGCAGATCGCGGAGCTTTTCGAGCAGTCTTTGAAATGGGCGGTTAAGCGTTAAGCAACTTCACGATTTCCGCTTCGATCTCTGCCGGCTTCGTTGCGGAAGCGTAGCGAGCGACCGGGTTGCCTGTTTGATCGACGAGAAACTTCGTAAAGTTCCACTTAATGGCCTTGCCCTTGCCGCTCCGTTTCGGATTCTTCTTGCTTTCTATTTCTCCGGTCGGGGTGCCCTCGGATTCGTCGGGCGCATTGTCCTTGAGCCAGGTGTAAAGCGGGTCCGCGTCCTTGCCGTTGACCTTGATTTTAGCAAAAGTCTGAAACTTCGTCCCGAAATTGATCTGGCAGAAAGTCGCGAGCTCCTGATCGGTCCCGGGTGCCTGATTGAGAAATTGATTACACGGGAAATCGAGAACCTCGAACCCCCGGTCGCGATACTTGTCATAGAGCTCGGAGAGCCCCGCATATTGCGGAGTGAACCCGCAGCCGGTAGCCGTATTGACGATCAAGAGAACCTTGCCCTTATAGTTCGCCAGCGACACCTCTTTGTGCGCGGTATCTTTTACCTTAAAATCATAGATTGTCATTTGTGCTCGCCTCCTTTTTGCAAAGCCGGATGGGTGGTTAAATTGTAATTAATTATATTGTACACAATATATCGCCCGATTGCAAGCATCGATGGTGACTGGTACGATGGAATAGAATCGAAAAGACGCTCAATCGATGGTCTTTTCAAGCGGCAACACAGATAAGTGCAATCAAATAATCTGAGGAGAACGCCCATGGAACTCTTGAACGACAGCATTCGCGAATACACCGACCAACTCCGTAAGGGGCACATTCAAAAGGCTTACCTCGGCATCATGACCTTCATGTCCGGACTTTGCAAGTTCCTCTCGACCCGGCATCCGGACTATGCCGCGAGCGCGCTTTATTTCGGCTATATGGACATGACTTACTTTGCCTTCACACCCCCCGGTCTCAAAAAGAAAAATCTCAAGATCGCCGTTGTCTACCTGCACGAGGAGGGGCGTTTCGAGGTGTGGCTCGTAGCCGCTAACCGGAAACTGCAGGCCGAAACCATCACTCGCCTTCGCGAAAAAGACCTCGGTTCCTACACCCTTTCTCGCCCGGCGCCGGGTGTGGATTCCATCATTGAATTTATCCTGGTCACGGCGCCGGATTTCGATGCGCCCGAGACGCTCCGGGAGCGAATCGCAGAGGGCACGATGGCGTTTGCAAGGGATATGGTCGCGATTTTAGGGGACTAGTTCCCCATCAGGCCCGGAAGACCGGTCGTAAAGGTCACGATCATTTCCGCCATAAATCGCGGCGATTTCTTCAGATCGTCGTTCAGCCATTTCTGGATTGCGCCGACACAGCCGGTCAACGTGAACGCGTATATGTACTCGGCGTCATCTTTTAATATCGCGCCGCTCTTTGTCAGTTCGCTGATGTTTTTCTCGTACGCGAGTGTCAGCACGCGTTTCTGAAAGCTCAAATCACCGCGCTCGCTCAGAAGGAGCTTGCATACGCGCGCGTTTTCCTGAATGTAGATAAATATTCGTTCCACCATATCCACCGGAATCACCGATAGGTCCTGCTGTGTATACCCCTTCAAATGCTCCTCAACATTTTCGAGAAGTTCGTCCTGAATTTTTTTCATTAAATCATAGGGATCGGCATAATGCGCGTAGAAGGTCGCCCGATTGACATCGGCGTCCTCACATAATTCTTTGATGGTAATTTGGGAAATATCCTTTTTCTCGAGCAGTCGGATAAAGCTGTCCTTCAGCACCATCTTTGTGTACCGAACCCTTCTGTCCCCCTTCTCGCCCCTCATCGCTCACCCCTCCATTTCATCCGGATGTGTTACATGCCAAGCACGATACAGTGTGTCTGTTTGCAAATCAACATATGTTAACTATATGATTGTTGTTTTCTATACACATTGTCATTATACTGAACGTGAGGCTGTTTTTCAATACAATGTTTAATAATTTTTGCGCACATTCGGATATTTTTCCGAATGTGCGTGTGAATCATCGGAGGTCAAGGTGTGATTCTATTTTCGGAATGGGTGACGAAGTACCGGAAAACGCTGGTGACCGTTTTTCTGATCGTGGCCGGACTTTGTGTTCTACTCACCGCGCTGGTCTCCGTCAACTACGATATTGCGGATTATCTTCCGAAGGACGCGCCGTCTACCGAGGCGATTTCGGTGATGGAAAAGGAGTTCGGCAGCGATTTGGCCAATGCGCGCGTAATGTTAAAAGACGTCACGGTACAGCAGACACTGGAGTATAAAGACACCATCGCTTCGGTACCGGGCATTCTATCGGTCAGCTGGCTGGACGACGTGCTCGGTCGGGACGCGCTTGTCTCCACACCGCTTGAATATCTGGATTCAAATATTGTCGACAATTATTACAAGAACGGCCATGCGCTGTTAAGCATCTCCATCGAAAACGGAGCGGAGACGGCGGCCGTGAATGAATTGTACGAACTTCTTGGCGAAGATGCCGCGGTGGCGGGCCGGTCCGTCGATGCGGCCGCGATACAGGAAATGACGGTATCCGAGGTAATCACCGCACTTTTCATCCTGATTCCGATTATTCTCATTATTCTTATTCTATCGACCCGGTCGTGGCTGGAGCCCCTGTTGTTTCTTTTTACGATCGGCATTGCGGTGATCATAAACATGGGCACCAATGCTTTCCTGGGAGAAGTATCTTTTATCACCCAGACGGTCAGCCCGATACTCCAACTTGCCGTTTCGCTGGACTACGCCATTTTTCTGTTGCACAGCTTCGATGAGTACCGCGGGTCATATCCGCCGCGCGAGGCGATGCGCCGGGCGATCCGCCGGGCGATGCCCACGGTAGCCGCCAGCGCGGCGACGACTGTCGTCGGCTTTTCGGCACTGCTGTTTATGCGC
>CAYGIB010000058.1:0-9757 GCA_964349735.1 uncultured Oscillospiraceae bacterium
CGGACAGAAAAAGGTTCCTTGCGCTGATGGTATCCTTTTTATCCACCATCACCATAGACGTGGTCATCGTTCCGGATGCGATAAAAATAACCGCAAGAATCATCCATATCTTACGGTTCTTCGGCACGCGCTTCATTGCTTTTCGAATGAAAACAAAGTATACGACAAAGGGAACGAGGAGAATCAACACCCCAAGGATGTTCGAGGCGACCTTCTCGAAGGCGATATCCGCGAAAAACGCCGCATCTCCCGCCAGAGAAAGCACTTGAACGATAAAAAGCGTGTTGAAGATTCGAAAATAAATCAGCTGAACAATATAAATCAGGCCGATAGCGACGGTCAGTACACCCATCACGATGAATCGCGCTTTGAGATTTCTTATCAGGTACACGATCAGAGTCAGAAGTGATGCCGCGCAAAGCGAAAAGCCGATGGTATAGATGCCGATCGGAAAGCGAAGAAGAATCGCAAATGCGATCTCACAGTACAGAATATCGATAAACAGCCAGCTCAGAGACGCGATAATCAGGAGCTTATCGGTTACATCTCTGTCACGATTCTTCATTCAGGTCATGCCCCAATCCGTTTTTTGATTTTCTTTCTAATTATCCTACGAACAAGAAAATAATCAAGAGCAGAATAATTTTCTCACCGTTTGTGATTAAAAATCAATAAATGCTGACTCATCTATCTGATTTATACGATAAAATAGAAGAGATGATTTTTCATCTTTTCGGGCGCTCCGGAATGTCGATTTTATGCATAATGATTGGGCTCCTCACCACGGTATGATCCGCCGTAAAGAAGAGGCGGTGATATAAAAATCAGTAAGCGGGAGGGTATTATGGGAAAATCCACACAACTCGAAAACAAGCTGGACGTCAAGACCTTTGTTCTTAGTTTCCAGCACATGTTCGCGATGTTCGGCGCGACGGTTCTGGTTCCGATTCTGTCCAACATGAGCATCAGTGTCGCACTGCTCTCGGCCGGCCTCGGCACCATCTTATTCTATTTCCTGACCAGTAAGAAGGTCCCGGTATTTTTAGGAAGCAGCTTTGCATTTCTGCCGGCGCTGATTTCCAGCATGGGGGGTGCGGGCGAATTCGGCTCGGACACATGGAACGCGGCAATGGGGCGTACATCGATTGCAATTGTTCTCGCCGGCGCCGTTTACGTCATCTTATCCTTTGTGATTAAGGCAGTCGGCGTCGCACGGATTCGCAGTCTGTTCCCTCCGATTGTCGTCGGACCCGTCATTATTGTTATCGGTATGATTCTGGTGCCCAAGATGTTCTGGAATAATATCATTGCCAATTACGCACAGGGCGATGTTCATTTCAACGCGTGGGGCGGCGGTGTAGACGCGTGGAAGCAATGGACAGCGGCCGGCATCACGGCGCTGACAATTATCGGAGTAAACGCCTACTCGAGGCCAAAGAGCTTTCTTAAGGTCATTCCGATTCTGGCGGGATTTCTCGTCGGATATATCTATTCCCTAATTATCGGCATTGTCAGTTTTACCGATCTAATAACGGCCTGGGACGCACGAGAGTTCGTTATCTTCCAGCCGCAGATTTTCACGAAGACTTTCGGTTTCTACGGCAGTCTTTCCTTTGACCTTTCCACGATTCTCGCCATTGTTCCTCTGGCGGTTGTCACCTTCATGGAGCACTTAGGAGACATCAACGCCAACAGTACGATTTGCGGAAAAGACTTCATGGTGGATCCCGGCGTACATAAGACCGTTCTCGGTGACGGTGTCGCAACGATGGTCGCGGGCGCTCTGGGTGGCCCGGCTAATACGACCTACGGCGAGAATACGGCGGTCCTAGCCATTACGAAGAACTATAACCCGAGAAACATTTTCATTGCGGCCTGCATGGCTGTGTTCTTCGGATGCATCACCATCTTCGGTACGGCAATTGCAACGATCCCTGCCGCGGTGATCGGCGGTGCTTCCATTGTCCTGTTCGGTATGATTGCCGCATCCGGACTTCGTGCGCTGGTCGACGGCAAGGTCGATTTTTCGGATTCCAAGAACTTAATCGTCGTTTCCGTCATTCTCGCGGTCGGCCTCGGCCTCGGAGCGATGAGCCTGGCCGGAGATATTACCGGCATGAATGCTTTGAAAGTCATGATCGGTACCGTTGAGGTATCTCCCCTGGCCACTGCGACAGTCATCGGCATTATCCTGAATCTCATCATTCCCAAATCTAAGAAGGACGAAGAGGATCCTTCCCAGATTATGTCTCCGACGACCGTTGACGCGCAAGCAGTCAAGGAAGCGAAGCAGGCAAAGTAAAATCCTCGCAAACAATCAGCAACAGCCGCCTTCGAACGGGAGCGTTCGGGGGCGGCTTCATTTTTAAATTATATCCACTCGAAAAGGCGGCGGGTGCATTCCCTTCTCAATATTTTCTCGACCGAAAAATCGGCGGTGTATCACCCAATCCTGTTTATCTCAGAAAGCGTACCCGAAGTCGGCAGGTGTCCGCTCCGCCCAGAACGGATTGCAAAAGCGTGACGTTGACGCAATCCGGGCCCATCGCCGCCTCGAAATTCGCAATGAGGTTCAAGCGCGAGCATTCGCATAGCTCCGGGGACGAGACGTATCCGCGAGTATAGAGATCGCAGTAGCACTCCGGATATACAAAAACGACCGTTCCGTCGTCGTGCTTTTCGATTATGACCCCTTGCATCCGCTCCTCGATGTTCTTCAGAAATCCGTCACGGTCATCGGCCTGAGCGTAGGCCTCTGCGAAGATCTTCGCCGGGTAGGATTCGGAGCATGCCTTGGCGCAGGGGCGAAAAAGAGCCCTTCGCTCCTCCGGCTTCATCTCCTTAATCGCCTGGTCGAAACCGGTAAACCAGATCTTAATGAAGTCATTTTCCATATGTTCCCTCCCGAAATCGAGGCTTTTGGTTATATAATATACGTTTTTCTTCACCTTTTTTCGTTTTTTGTGCGTTTTAGACAAATATTTATTGATTATCAAACCTTTTCGCAATACGATGAAGGGTATTAGCAGGATGGTAGCATGGTGGTATCGTGTGGCGGAGTATATTCGAGTCGACATCGTTCGGCTCTGTTCCGGTGCACATTCAATCGTTCTGTCCCCCCTGTTTTCATCATAAAGTGGATCGGTGGACCTTGCACGCTTAACAAGCGGCAGGAAGAGAGGTGTGACTTATGGTACTTGGAATTCCCGATTTCTGGATCTGGAGTGTCTTTATCCTGTGTTTCCTCAGCACAATACTGTGTGTTGTCTACGGCCTTGTGAATTGGAACAAGGGCGCCAATGAGGAGCCGACACAAATTGTTGAAGCCAAGAACTGGGAGGAAAAGGAAGAAAAAATTGTAGAGGAGAAAGGGCTCTGATTCTCGTCGGAGTCTTTTCAGTAAGGAGGGCCTAATGCTTTTTAAAATTATCGCAACCATCATTTACTTGGCCGTTCTGTCATTCCTGGCGTATTCCGGGTATAAGGGGACCAAGAATGCCAGTGACTATCTCGTCGGCGGGCGCCAGATCCATCCCATTATTATGGCGCTGTCTTATGGCGCGACCTTTATCAGCACATCCGCAATTGTCGGATTCGGCGGGAACGCCGGGCTGTTCGGCATGTCGCTTCTGTGGCTGACGTTTCTGAATATATTCGTCGGTGTGTTTATCGCGTTCGTTGTGTTCGGCAAAAGAACGCGCAAGATGGGCCATAATCTGGATGCGCACACCTTCCCGGAGCTTCTGGGACTGCGTTATCAATCGAAGTTCATCCAGGGTTTTTCTTCTATTCTCATTTTCCTGATCATGCCGATTTATACCGCCGCTGTCCTTAAGGGCGGCGTTGCATTCCTGGCAACGAACTTTAAACTCGACCACGATGTCACGCTGTTCTTTCTCATTCTGGTACTGGTGATTTTCGTTTCCGTAGGCGGCATGAAAGGCGTCATGTACGGCGATGCCTTTCAGGCTGTCATCATGTTCTTGGGAATGGCGATACTTATCTTTGTCGTTTATATGAAGCTCGGCGGAGTCGTGAGCGCGAACGAGAAGTTGACCGCTCTTGCAAATAATTCACTCGCGATGGAGCAGATGGCCAACAAAACGCCCGAAGGGTTCCAGGGTTGGACCAGCATGCCGGTATTCAACTCTCCGCTCTGGTGGACTGTTGTCTCCTCGATTGTCATGGGTGTCGGAATCGGTGTTCTGGCTCAGCCGCAACTGGTCGTTCGCTTTATGACCGTAAAGAGCAATCGCGAACTCAACCGTGCGGTCGTTTCCGGCGGGATATTCATCCTGTTCATGACCGGAGCCGCATTTGCAGTCGGTGCCTTATCCAATGTCCTGTTCTATGAAAAATTCGGACAGTTGTCCATTACCTTTGCCGGAAAATCAGACCTGATTATACCTTCTCTGATCACCGAGTTTATGCCGAGTTGGTTCGCGACGGTTTTCATGCTCGCTCTTCTTGCAGCAGCACTATCCACGCTGACCAGTTTGTTCCATGCGATCGGCACCTCGTTCGGTCGGGACTTTTTCGAGAAGACACTCGGCTTCAAGAAGAATTCTATTTTAGTAACTCGAATCGGTGTAGTCATCGCGATTCTGATTACGGCGGTTTTAACATTTATCGCGGAGCGTGTCGAACAAACGGATGGCGTAATCGTTATGGGCACGTCGATCTTCTTCGGGCTGTGCGGAGCGGCGTTCCTGCCGAGTTACGTCGGGGCCCTTTACTTTAAGGGTCTCTCTCGAAAGGCTGCCATTTCCAGCATAGTATCCGGCTCGTTTGTGAGCCTTTTCTGGATGTTATTTATCCAGGCTAAATCCGCCAAAACCTTGCTCCTGTGCAATGCGCTTTTCGGGAAAGAAAATCTTCTGATCGGAACCGGAATTGCGAAGCTGTCGATGGTAGACAGCATTGTTATCGCTCTTCCGATTTCCATTCTCGTAATTGTCGTCGTCGGACTTCTAACCCGCAAGCAAACCGACCTGATACACGCCGATGCCTGCTTTGATGGAATTAAATAAATCCGCTTAGCAAGCGCAACGAAAAACGCCGCCCATTGGGCGGCGTTTTTTCGTTGCTTGTCCGAATACTCAACGATATCTGTTTTTTCTCAGTTTGTCTGAATCCTCGAGGAATCTCTACAGATCAAACGACTCCAGAAAATCCTCACCCTTCTGCACCTCGTGAAAGGACAGCCCCGGGTAGCCGAGCTGCCGCATCACCTCGTAGAGAACGATTGCGACACTGTTGGAAAGGTTTAAACTCCGCGCTTCCGCGGCCATCGGAATTCGGAAGCACCGCTCCGGGTGTCCCTTCAGAAGCGCATAGGGAAGCCCCGTGCTCTCTTTCCCGAAAATCAGATAAATTTCTTTCTCTATTTCCGAAAAGCAAATTGCCGACGGCGGCTGCTTCCCGTAACGGGTCAGGTAGAAATGCTCGCCGCGGTTCTTCGCCGCAAACTCTTTATAGTTAGAGTAAACGTTAACTTGCGCATACTCGAGATGATTGGATGAATACCGGCCGACGTCCTTCTTACAGAGATCAAACCCAATCGGCTCGATAATGTGAAGAGCGGTGCCGGTCGCCACGCATGTGCGAATAATATTCCCGGTGTTATGCGGAATCTCCGGCTCGAAAAGCACCACGTGAACCGCCATTTAATCCTCCGGTCATACGATCATTTCGGCGCAGCAATCGCAGTCCGTGGCTTTATCTTCGATACTTCTCGGCTCGCGCAGTTCGTCGATTTTCGAATTTGAAACCGCCTGGGCGATATTGAGCATGTGGTCTCCCAAGCGCTCAAAATCCGTCAGCATCTCCGTATAGATGACGCATGCTTCGCCGCTGCAGCCGCCTGTCATCAGTCGTTCGATTTGTTTCGTACGGAACTGCACGGTGATATCGTCCATCGCCTGCTCCGCAATTTGCATTTGCGCGAGCAATTCATCCACGGATCGTTCCCCGTGCGTATAGAGGATATCCAGTGCATCGAGGCACATATGCCGCATCGTATCGACCTCGGCCTGAGCCTTTTCGGAGAGCTTCAATCCCTTGCTTTCCAATGAGTCTGCATAGCCCGCGATATTGATCGCATGGTCCCCGATTCGCTCAATGTTCCCCGTTATCTTGAAATAGGCGTTGATCGCGACCGACTCGGTCTCGGTCATTTCCATCGCAATCATGTGGGAGATAAAGTACGAGATTTCCTTGTTGAGATAATCGATATATTCCTCGACCCTCTCCACTTCGTTCTGAAGCTTCTGGCTGTTGGATTTAACCGCTTGGAAGCTTCTGTCGATATTGTCCCGGGCCATCCCCAGCATCCGTTCGATTTCCAGCCGGAGCTGGATGATAAAAATAGCAATCGATCCCATGGGATACTCGTTCTTAAGAATCGATCGATCCAGATAACGGAGATGCTGACCCTCCTCGAGCTCTCCCGGTCGATCGGGCAGCAAACGACAGACAAAGCGAACCAGCAGTTTACCGAACGGAAGAAGAAGGAGCATCGTTCCGACATTAAAGAATAAGTGAAAATTCGCGATCTGAGCGACGGGCCGGTCCGGTGTAAGCCACATGAAAAGCCCCTCAAGATTCGTCAGTCGAACAATAGCAAAAAAGATAACCGTACCGATGACGTTGAACGTCAAGTGAATGAGGGCTGCCCTCTTTGCGTTCCGACTCGACCCGGCCGATGCAATCAAAGCGGTTACGCACGTCCCGATATTCTGTCCGAAAAGCACATACACCGCATTCGGAAGCCCGATCAGTCCGCTTGCGGCCAACGCCTGAAGGATACCGACCGACGCCGACGAGGATTGAATAATTGCCGTAAATAGCATTCCGATAAGGATTCCCAAAAATGGATTTCCAAACTGGGTCATCAGGTGCAGAAACGCTTCATCTTCTCTCAGGGGGTACATGGACTGGCTCATCATCGCCATGCCGATGAACAGGATGCCCAACCCGGCAATAATCTGGCCGGTGTGATGAAGCTTCTTGGAACGCAGGAAAACAACAAAAACAACGCCGAGAAGCGCCAAAAGCGGTGCGATCTTGCCGACGTCCAGCGCAATCAACTGGCTGGTAATATTGGTTCCGATATTGGCACCCATGATTAGCCAGGTCGCCTGCATGAGTGTCATAATACCCGCATTGACAAACCCTACGACCATTACCGTGGTCGCAGAAGAAGACTGAACCGTCGCCGTGATTCCGGTTCCGACGAGCACGCCGAGAAAACGGTTTGATGTCAGCCGTTCGAGAACTTTCTTCAGCTTGTCACCGGCAATTGCTTCGAGCCCGTTGCTCATCATGCTCATTCCGTAGAGGAAGAGTGCAAGCCCGCCGATCAGTTTCAGAATATTATCCAGCCCCATGAATTGTCCTCTTTGAAAATAAACTCCATCAATCTCAAAAAAAAACCGTCCACCGTGAATTTTACATAATATTTACAGGGCTGTCAAAGATAATCTATTCCTTACTTTACCCGCCGAAAATACGCTTAGACCGCCATCGATATGTCCATTTCCTTGTCTCTTCGGACGTATCTTTTTTATTGTCTTCTCGAAGTGCGTAAAACGCGGCGACGAGCGGAATATAGCCCAATTTCTTGAGTTCGGCGTATGGCAGTCGCTTATAGTTTTTCTTCGTGTGACGGCCCGAATCGAGATACCGGATCATCTCCTGCAGATATATGTCGATTTTCCGGAGGTCCTCTGCGCCGCTGATGAGCGGAAAATACCACCGACTCCACGTTAACTCATCATCTTCGGTGCCGGTTCCGTAGAACTTGAATTGAAATTTTCGAATCAACGCGCGGGCGGCCCGCTCCGTCGAAGCCCCCTTGCGGATTTTCCATCGGTACAGCTTCCGGGCAGCGCGCGAGATCTTTCCCTTCATCTTCTGAATCGAACCGGAGGAAAGGCCGATTCGCCCGTCCCGGAAGGAAAGGCCGAGAAATTCCCATTCTTCCCCCGGTGGGATGACGGAGGACTTATCCTCGTTTCGGAGCAGACCGTATACGCTGAGTTCCTCTTCGATTTTCCGCCAAAGCGCCTCCGCTGTCATCGGTTCGCAAAAGAAAATCATATCGTCCGAATATCGCGCATATACGGGTGCCCATGTCTCGGCTTTTCGGTCGAACTCCGTCAGATAAAGGTTGGCCAGAAGCGGGGAAAGCGGCATGCCGGCCATTATTCCTTTATCAGCGTCGCGGATGACTAGTCCCTTTTCGAGAACTTGTTCGTTGAAAAGCATTTTTCTTATCGATTCCGCAAGTCCGGGCTCACCGGAGAAACATTCCGCGGACACATGAGACATTCGCTCAACGGGGATACTGTTGAAGTAATTCTTAATATCGATTCTTATACATGCGTATTCCGGTCGATATCGTCGAATCACGGATCGAAAAGCACCATGAATCGAAAAGCCCGGCCGAAACGCGAGGCAGTTCGGCGAAAGTGCGAGCTCGGTTCGGGCCAGGCAATGATGCACCGCCTTGAGCATCATTCGATCGGCGGACGGGAAAACATAGATGACGCGCTTCTTGTCGCTTCCGAGCTTGCTGATTTGCAGGCGTTCCGGTAAGGACGGCTCATATGTACCTCCGGCAAACTCGCGTGCCCGCTCGAGGATTTCAGATACCGGTGGGTATTCCTCTTCGGAAGTATCCATTTCGGGCGCGTCCGTCGAGTCCGGTTTGCTCTCAGAGTCTAACGCCGGGTCCGCCGCACAGGGTGAATCAGCCTTTCCCGCAGCAGCCGCTGAGAAAAAGCGCCGTTGGTGGAGCTCCTTTTCGATTTCGTTTTCGAGGAAAGAAGAGACGTCCTGGCCGGAAAGCATGTCGATTAATTGCATTGTTTGCACCCTTTATTGAAGATTCCTATAGGAAAAGCCCCCGGACTGCATGCGCTTCGACGCCGGTTCCGGAGGCTTGTTTTCGGGGAAATTAAGCGACGCAAGAAGAAATATGAAATTGCTGTAAGCAATACCGGAGTGAACCCGAACGCCCTACCTCCAAAGTTTGAATTGGTTCGGGCTTCCTCCCTCGGAGGAACAACGAATGTTGTATCTTTGCCGCTATCACCCTTTATTCCACATCGATTATACCACCCCGGCGGGAATTATACACCGAGGCGCTTCGCGGCTCGTGCCCGCAGAAATTGCCATGCTCCTGCTTGCGGCTTCTATCCGGCGGTTACGGTCTTGTACGGCCCATCCATGATCGGACGGTTTGTCTGCCTTATTCAACCGTTACGGTTTCGTACGGCCAATCCATAATACCCCCGAAATCGTAAATGTTCAGATACCCCATATCCCGGAGTATCCCGGCCGCCTCCGCGCTTCTTCTGCCGCTTCTGCAGTAGATGAAAAGAATCTCGTTTTTGTCGGGCAGAAGCTCCGGGGCAAGATCCTCGATTGAACCGAGAGACACCAGGACGGCGCCATCGATATACCCCGCATCGTATTCATACTGCTCGCGAACGTCAACGATCGTGTACTCCTCTAAGGTTTCCATCATTTCTTTTGCTTCCCTGGCCGTGATGACCTTTACAACGGGCTCATTTCCGGTCTTTTCTGCGGGGGCGTTTGTGGTCTTTTCCGTTGTTCCGGCCTCCCTGCAGGATGCAAAAATCAACAGTATACCCGAAAGGAAAATAATAATAACGATTACGAAAACCTTTTTCATCCGTTTCCCTCCCTTCACACATACTATATTATCTCATTTCCACCGAAACACGAATCG
>CAYGIB010000059.1:0-9735 GCA_964349735.1 uncultured Oscillospiraceae bacterium
TCATGGGTTCGGTCTGTTTTTCGGGTGCCTCTCCTTGGAAATCCCAGAGAACATTAATGATTTTCCATGTGCCTTTCGTATTAACGAGGTGGATATAGTCAACATATTCATTGCTTACAACTCCGGCTGCGGCGTTGTTGCCGACCGAATCAAATCGTTCGATATCCAGCCTTCTTTCTTTTCCTTTTACGCCGCCGTATATCGGAAGCGCTTCCAGGAGTGAGTTTCTGTTTTTTGAAATGATTCCGTTGGGCGCATCGGCATCCGGATGCCGTTTCAATAGGAGAGGGTGTACCCCCTGAGTCATGCGGGCACTGTCTTTGTCGTACCATCCCACTACGTAATCATGTATTGCCTTTTCCATTGCATACTCCTCCGTGTCGTACATTTATATCTGATTATGTGCAGTGCAAACCAATAAAGCAAAGAGAAATGTTGAATCTGTCAATTAATATTTTACACTATTTTTCATGCTGTATAATTTGAATCACAGGGTGATGTCATCCCCATGAGGCTTCAGAGTAAGGCCTTTTCGCTGAGCCGGTAAACGATGGACGCTATAAACTGATTGTAATTGGCTATATTCTTCTATATCATTAAGGCATGAAGAAGTTTGAAGATATCTCCATCGCATTATTGCTGAATGATTTTCATAATGAATACAGTATGGCCGTCTATCGGGGTGCTCGATTTGCTGCCGAGGAAATGGGTGTTTCGCTCGCTACTTTTGGCGTCGGCTCTATTGAAAGCCCCGTTCAGCACATGGGAATGAGAAACCGGCTGTTTTCTCTGGTCAATCCCGATGACTTTGACGGGATATATTATGTTTCTTCTTCGCTTTCCAACTATATCGGGTCGGAACGTTTTTTGGATTATGCGGCGAGTTTTGGGGATATACCTTCAGCACATGTCGGCATCCGGCATGATTCGGTTTTGACCTTCGGCATTGATAATTATTCCGGTATGTATGATGCGGTCAATCATTTGATTACGGAGCATGGTCGCAATAAAATTGCCTATATTAGCGGAACACTGGGTGTTTATGAAGCGGATGAGCGGTTCAAGGCGTATAAGCGGGCTTTACTGGATAACAGTATAGAGTACGATGAGCGCTATGTTTATCAAGGTTCTTTTATTCGCGAGGACGGCTTTTTTGCGGTAAATGCCTTTCTGGATGAACGTAAGATCGATATCGACGGTTTGGTTGGGGCTAATGACCACATGACCTTGTACGCCATGAAGGCATTGCAAAAAAGGGGTATTTCTGTACCGGAACAGGTGAGTGTTGTCGGCTTTGACGATTTAGCTAGTGCCAGAAGCTGTACGCCTGCGTTGACGACAGTCCATCAGTCCGCCTTCGACTTAGGCGCTTATGCCATGCGTCGCCTTACCGAAGGAATCCGTGATGACAAAATAGAAATCCGGCATGAGCAGTTGCCTGCGCCGCTGGTCGTGCGACAATCCTGCGGTTGTAAGGCCGGTACGGCCGTTCAATTTGCAGACGATCATGAAGTGTCACCGGACATGTTGTCGGAAAAAGACAGAAGCGAATGGGAAGAGCAGAGATCCTTTGTGAATCTTATGACAAGGGACTTGATCGGAAATTTTGAAATCGATGAGATTTTTTCGGTTCTGCATGGTCAACTGAATTATTTGGGTATCAATGATTTTTCATTGTCTCAGTATGCAGGGCAGGGTCAGGCGGAAATTTTATTCGATCAGACCGGTCACCGCGGAGAGAAATTCCCCGAGAAACAACTGATCAGCGGCGGTCTTGCCCGTTTGCCCCGTCCGTATTATTGTCATATTTTGCCGCTTTTCTATCGGGAGGAGGATATCGGATTTTTTGTTTCCGATGTAGCATCGAGAGATGTTCCTGTTCTTGAGATTTTCAGAGACCACCTTTCCAGTGCTTTAAAGGGTGCGCGCCTTCTGGATGCGGCCAAGAGGTATGCCGATTACTTGCGAATCGAGGTTGATCAGCGGACCAAAGAGTTGGCAGACCGCACGATTGAGCTGGAAAAAGCACTGGATGTTGTGCAGGAGACCAGCGATAAGCTTGAGCGCTTATCCGTTATCGATGAGCTGACCGGACTTTATAACCGACGCGGCTTTTTGACGCTTGCCAATCAGCAGATCGCGTTGAAAGCGCGGAATCACAAAGATCTTTTGCTTGTGTTTTTTGATATTGACGGGATGAAGATGATCAATGACACGTTGGGGCACTCGATTGGCGATTACGCACTTGTGTCTTTTGCCAACCTGCTCAAAAAGGCTTTTCGCGGTGCTGATGTTATCGCCCGTATTGGCGGTGATGAATTTGTCGTTCTGGCCATCGAATGTTCCATCCGTGAATATAAAAAAGTCAAGAGCCGGTTGGACATTTCGATTGAAGAGTTTAACGCATCGAATCATCAGAATTTTCAATTGTCCGTCTCCGCAGGTGCCGCTCCGTGCGATCCCGATTCGACATTTACCATTGAGCAAGTAATGGAAGAGGCGGATGACGAACTCTATAAAGAGAAGAAGAGAAAAAGAGAAAAAAACGCCCCAAAGTGAGCGGGTTATTTGAGCCATAATCGGCGGTTTTCTGATTGAATCGCAAGGGACAGCGGTGTATACTGATCGTGTAAAGATAACACGGAAATCCGTGAATGTTGGGAGGTTATATAAGTGAAAATTGCAAAGATATCCACGAAAGGCCAGGTTACACTTCCTATTGACGTGCGCCGTAAGCTCGACTTGAAGGAGGGTGATCACCTTCTGATTTCTGAGGAGAATGGTCGTTACTATATTGATAATGCGGAACATGTTCAGCATATTCTTTCCGAAAGAGCTTTTGCATATTCATCTGAGAATGTGGAAGCGAAATTGGATGAAGCGGACCGGCAGGCATCGGAGACAGACATTCGCTATTCAGCGGACGAAGTATTTGATCGCGTAAGGAGAAATACTCGTGCCGGAGCGTAAGTACAAAGTGATTTTTCTTCCAATAGCGGAAGAGGATCTCACGGGGATTGTCTTATACATCAGTCACCGGCTTCAAAATTCTGCCGGTGCTTTGCATGTCATGAGCCGGATTTGGGATGCCATTATAAAAAGAAGCGCTGCACCCGAATCATTTCAAAAATATGAGTCCGCAAAAGAACGATCCGAAACATATTATCGGATCAATGTCGGGAAGAGTTTTTCGGTATTCTATGTTGTTCAGGGGACAACAATGGAAGTTCGCCGTATCTTGTATTCTGCAAGAGACATCGATTCTTTGCTTTCATGAAGATAGTCCGGATCACGCGATCGTTTTCGCGACAGAGGCGCACGAGAGTGCTTTTCGAAAAGGAACGAGTATTTCGTACATCGTTCATCCGCCGGGGGCACGAATATCGAGCCATTTTCCGTCGGAACAAAACAGATTGACAGAATTTTCACAGTAACCGATGAATGAGGACTATAATGAATTGCACGACCGGAACACGGGGCACCGCTTGCGGCGCAGGATCATGGAGGCAGAACGCATGAGATCCGTCATCTATTATTATTCCCTTGAGGGCAACACAGAGAATATTGTAAATCGAATTGTCGAGGGGACCCAAAGGGACGTATGCCGTCTCGTTGCCCATAGGGCATATCCGAAGAACGGACTGAAATATTTCTTCGGCGGTATGGATGTCGTGCTCAAAAGGACCCCGAAGCTTGAGCCTCTTTCCAAGCGCCCGGAATCCTATGATTTAATTGTTTTGGCGACGCCGGTCTGGGCGAGTTCCTATGTTCCTGCGTTTCGCAGTTTCCTTAAGGAACATAATCTGTCCGGAAAGAAGATCATACTCGTTGCGACAACGTCCGGCGGGGATGCAAGTAAATGTTTTGAAGCGATGAAAGCGTCTCTCGGAGAATCGGATATCGTGGGTGAGTTTACCGTTAAATCTCCGGTCGCCGACAATGCAAAAGAAGCGAATGACGTAGTGGAGAAGATTCGGAAGCGTTTGAGCGAGTGAGATGGAGAAGAACATGCCTTTTCGTTGGAGGTCAGATCTCTCTTCCATACAGATCCTTGATGATCGTCTCGATTTCCAGACTTTCGATGGACATGTCGCTGATGATTGACTCCTCGTTCAGCCTTTTAATAAACTCGTTCAGCTTCAGCCGGGACAAATCGAGTTCGAACTCCGCCTCCCGATCGGAATGCTGCTTGCGGATGAATATACCCGGCTGATTCAGGGAAGGAAGCGGGTTGCGCGTCGTTACATGAACGGCTTTCTTTTCGCCGAGATGCGTTCTGAGCTTATCCATGGTATTGTCAAACACGATCTCGCCGTGATTGACCACGATCACGCGCTTGGCGAGATGCTCCACATCTTGCAGATCATGGGTGGTCAATATGAAGGTAGTTCCTTTTTTGTTCTGATCGAGAATGAACTCGCGGATCTTTCCTTTGGCGATGACATCCAGCCCGATGGTGGGTTCATCCAGAAATACTATTTTGGGCTTGTGCAGCATCGCCATGATGAACTCGCACTTCATGCGCTCGCCCAGTGAAAGCTGTCTTGTGGGCTTGCGAATGATCTTTTCGAGATCCAGCATTTCAACCATTTCAGACATCGTCTTCCGGAATGGTTGTTCCGGAATGTTGTATATGGACTGATTTAAAAGGAAGGAATCCAGCGGCGGGATATCAAACAAGAGCTGGGATTTCTGCCCGAAAACCGCCCCGATATTCGCCACATATTTCCTTCTGTCCTTCCACGGAACATAGCCCATGATTTCAACCGATCCGGAGGTGGGAAAAAGGATGCCCGTCATAATCTTCAGCGTGGTCGACTTGCCGGCGCCGTTGGGCCCCAGAAAACCGATCAGCTCGCCTTCGCCGATTTCAAATGAGACGGCCTTCAGCGCCTCCACCATTTTCTTTTTCCGGATAATCAGACTTTTCAGGGCTTCCCGAAAAGTACCGCCTCTTTCGTATGTGGTATAGGTTTTGGTCAGTTTGTCCACTTTGATCATGTTCGTTCCTCGCTCCTCTATTGTGTGAGACTGCTTTTCGAGCGGCGCCTTAACCGCCCGCGCTGGTGTAGTTTCGGACCATTCGGTGAAAGAACCATATCCCCAAAAAAAGGAATGCAATCGAGCAGAGCACAGCGCCGATTACGCCTGTTATCTGTTTTCCCAGAAGTGCCGATGCCGGGAATGACCCCAATAGACTGATGGGGATCACCCAGGTGATGATGGTTTGAAACACCTTGGTAAAGATCGATCGGGGATATAAGCCGAAATCCATGACCGACATAAAGATTTCATAGATCCGGTAATTGCCGATCCAAACAATTGCAAGTCCCGACATAAAAAGACCGAAGGCAAACATCGTGATCAGGGAGAACAGGAACAGGAAAAGGAAGGATGCCCAGTTCACAAGCGGCAATGCCGGCACGGATTTCAGGGCGTAGAAGAAAAGCAGCACCCCGCCGATCAATTTTCCCAGGTCCTCGCTGTCGAAGGCTGTGATGATGGACATCTGAAGGATCGACCGGGGTTTGATCAACAGCAGATCATAGGTTCCTTCCTGAACCCTGCGGATGGTATTCCAGACCATGCCCATGAAAAACGGAAACGCAATGCCCCTCGAAAGCAGGAAAACCCCCTGAAGCAGAAGGACTTCGTGTCTCTCCCAGCCGGGAAAGGATGCCCCGTTGTGATAAATCAGCAGAGTGACGAGGGGACCGAACAATTCCACCACCATCATGATCAGCATACTCATGAAAAAATCACCGCGATAGGCCATTCGGGAAGCCAGCGAGGTCTTCATGCCGTGCAGGTATATTCGGATCCATTGGTATAAGGGATTTGATTTTGTCTGCATCATACGTTTACTCCGGTGAAGCGCCGGATTCCGAAATGCCACACCAGTCGGTTCAGCAAGTAGATCAAGAGCACCATGAGCGCCTGCAGGCCGACAATCTGCGGAATCGAAAGGGTGATACCGGCCAGCTCATAACTTCCCATGAATACCCTTGCCGGCACATAGGAAACAAACTGAAACGGAAGGAAAAACAAGATCTTTTGTATGTTCGAGGGAAACAACGACAGCGGCAGGAATATTCCCGAGCAAACATCCATAAACACCAGCACCGCCCTGCGGATTCCGTCGGTTTTTACGAGCCAGAACGCCATCGAGCCGATAGTATAGTTAATGAGGAACACGAGAATAAAGCTGAGCGCTACGGAAATGATTGCCCAAAGCGGCCTTGCGGGAATCGGCTTGATCCCGAAAAGCAAATAGAAGCCGATGATCGGAACCATTTCCAACCAGAACGCCAGAATCCGCTGCCCTACTTTTTGAAAAAAAGCATAATACAAATGATGGATCGGCCGCAGCTGAAAAGTGATGAACTTGCCGCTTTGTACAAGCCTCTGAAGCGTCCCGTCGGCATCGTCCCAGTTCAGAAAGCCGAGTAGGGAAGTGACCGCAAAATAATACAGCATGGTCTTGAACGTGAATCCGGAGACTGTGTCGTGCGCTTCAAAAACCGCCCGCCAGATGGAATATTGCACCAGAAAATAGATCGGCTGAACAATCAGTGAAACCGCCATATTGCTTCGGAACGCAAAAGTCTCCTTATAGGTGGCTTGAATCACCGCTCGAAAGACCGGTTTCGCCTTCTTCATAACCGTATCCGGAACAGCCTGCACAGTTTTCTCCTTTATTCTTCTCTTCGTGAGTCGGGCGCTTCCGCGAAATCGTTGAGCCTCATGAAGTCGGGTTGCCACGACATCGATGATCGTACCAAACGGGTCTGCCCGCGAAATCGTTAAGTGCTCACGAAGTCGGGCTGCCCGAGACATCACCGAGCGCCGTCGCTTTTCGCGCGATTTTCTAATCAGTTTACTCCCATGATTCCGCGGACTCAAGTGTTCAGGCGCCGATTTTGAATATATCAATGACTTAAGCGATTCTTCAAAATGATTCTATTTCAGAAAAGAAAAGGCCTGACCGTTTAAACCGCAGGGCCATTTTGATTCATCATAACTCCTCTCGGGACCTCAGGGCGGAAATACCGTCTGGATTGACAGTTTGTACTGCATCCCATGTGTTGGACGAAAGTTCAATATTTGGGGTGCAGTACACTCTCCGTCCGCTTGCATTACCCCTTCACCAATTCGAATACGCGGTCGCATTGGGCGGCGATTTCGGGGTCGTGTGTGACGATGATGATGCCGGTTCCTTCGGCGTGAAGTTCTTTTAGGATGTCCATGGTGTTTTTCTCGGCGGCGGCGTCCAGAGCGCCGGTCGGCTCGTCAGCCAGAATGATTGAGGGCTTCCGGACGATCGCGCGGGCGATAGCGGTGCGCTGTTTCTCTCCGCCTGAAAGTTGCGGCGGGTATTTGTCTTTGAGGTCAAGGATGTCCAGGCGCTCCAGGACTTCGAGGACTTTTTTCTTGCGCTCGTGGGGCTTCACCGGGGTCTCCCAGAGGGAGAGCATGACGTTCTCGTATACGGTAAAGTCGTCGACGAGCGCGAAATGCTGGACGATGAAACCGATGTTTTTGGCGCGAAAACGAACGCCGTCCGTGACGCTTCGAAATCGTTTTTCTTCTCCGTTAAAAAGGTACCTTCCGCTGTCCGCGAAATCGACGGCGCCGATCAGGTTGAGAAGGGTGGTTTTCCCCGAGCCGCTCTTGCCTGTGATCGCGAGCATTTCACCGGCGTTGAAAGTGAAATCAAAGTCTTTGAGGATCGAAACGGCATTATTGCCGCGGCCGTAGCTTTTCGATAGATTTTCGAGTTGAATGAGTGCCATAGTTTTCTCCTACTCGCCCCCGGCGCGAATGTTGTAATCGAGATCGATGCGACCCAGTGTCGGAATGATCGGAATATATGCGATGAGCAGGACCCCGTAGTGAAAGAGCAGAAGCTGCCATATCGGGATCATGAACATCCCGTACTCGGTCCAGGAAAGCCAGAGCGCCGGGAGAAGCGAAAAGCTTCCCCAGAACAGAAGGTCGATGAGTATCGATGTCATGATCTTTCCGAGCGGGATGCCTGACATCAGGAAGGTGCAGATGTTCGGGATATCTTTTCGCGTCCGGCGCATGAGTACCGTACCCACGGACAAGACGGCCAGTAGTGAGGTCAGTATGGCAAGGACCATAAGTAAGACCAGGTTCTTTTGAGACACAATGGTTGCATCCATGATCTGATCCATGTCCAGGGGCTGAACAACCAACGGATAGAAGCCGTACTTCGCGGTGATCTGATTGAGTTTATCCTGAATGTCCAGATTCTTGTCGTGCGGGACGATCACGCCGCCGTTCAGGAGTCCGGATAAACGATCTCGTTCAAGAAATTCAAGGCTATCCTCGCCATAAATTGGCAAAGGCCCGGCAGAGAGGATGCCCTTATTGATATCAAAGTCGCCTTCTTGAAAGACCGTAAACGAATCTTCCTCCAGGATTCCGATCACGACCGCCTGACTTTCTATTATGGTGTTCTCATCCCAATGATCACCGTAGGTGATCACATCGCCGACATGAAGATACGGAGCCAACTGCGCTCCGATGATCACCGGCGTCGGACCGTCAAATACGTGAAAATCCGCTTCTTCAAAGGTACGGCCTTCGGTTACGCGAAGTCCGTTTTGCGTCATATATGTCGAGCTTAATATGATTTGGACGGCAAGAAATTGATCATTGAAATCAGAGATGATATCCTTTGCCATCATTTCCTTCGGAATGGCGGACGGAAACCCGTCGTGTGTGTAAGGAATATCATTCAGAGATTCTCTTTCGTACGCGACCCAATCCGGAGATTCGAGAATGTCTTTTTGAACCTTCAGGGCGACGTCGTATATCGTCGTTTGAGGGAATAACTCGCCGGCTTTCGCTATGTCTTGAAGATTAATGGTAAAGCGTTCCGCGCGAACGGTGTCCGTAAGTCTATCATTATAGGAGAATCGGGCGAGGGAATAATTATGAAGCATGACAAAAAAGATCGCTGTACATACAGCCATTTCGATAAAGATCAGAAGGTTGCTTTTCCAGTGCGAAAAGGACATTCTTCGGATGTTTCGCAGAATAAAACTCATGATTTTCGAATGACCTCCTCAACATGAAGTGTCCGAACCCGAAATACGATCGGTATGATACAAAGGAGCAGGAGCAAAAGGCTGATCGCGCACCAGAAAACCAGATCCCGGAATACGAGCGAGACGGAGAGTTGAAAATAGCGGAGGGAGAGAACAACGGAAGATACTATGGCTCCCAAACCGATCCCCGCAATGCCAAAAGCAAAGATCCGACCGTAAACATGCCGGAAGATCCGGCGAAGGGAGAGGCCGGATAAAAGCATGACTCCGATCTTTTTATTCTCGGCTGAAAGCGTATACGTCAGTATGCTGATATAGGTGAGAAAGACGAAGGACAACGTCAAAGAGGTCAAGTGATTTTTCAGATAGACGCCGCCGGATACCAGGTCGGTCAGGGTCGTGGGCATGTCCATTCGGATCAGCTCGGTTTCGATCTCTTTTAGAGCGAAGGCGCTCATGGCCCCGAAATTCTTTTCGGGAGAATTCGCCTTACCATCCACAAAAAACCGGATTCCGTTCAGTTCGGTGAACGGAGCCGATCCGAGATTGAAAAACCGAAGGGAATCCAGCGTGGTCGGATACGATAGTCCGATCACTCCGATCACCTTATATTCGACTCCGTTATAGCTGATGAAGCGTTCTTCCCCCGCCTCATATG
>CAYGIB010000060.1:0-9622 GCA_964349735.1 uncultured Oscillospiraceae bacterium
GATATGGATGGTCCTTGCGGTTATTTTTATCGCGTCCGGAACGATGACCACGTCTCTGGTGATGGTGGATAAAAAGGATACCATCAGCGCAAGGAACCTTTTTCTGTCCGATTTCATTCACGAGCAATCCGTCGATAAATTCGGTTTATTGACCGCAACGGGGCTCGACATCCGATACAACATTCTCGGGATTCGTTTCGAAGATACAAGCGACGGCGGAGTCACCCCGGTGGATATTGAGGACCAGTTCACTCAACCGACCTCAACCGGTCCGTCCGGGCAAACCGATCCATCCTCGGGCGACCCGGTGACGCCAACCGGTCCGCAAGAAACGGACCCGGTCATCATTGACAGCGGACCGAATGTCATGGACATTCCATTCAATCTGAACGAAAAGGACAGCGATCTTCTGGGGATGAACCTGTTTTTTTCCAATCGGCAGCCGACGCTCAAGAATGAATACACCGGAAAATTTAAGGGGAAGAATCTGATTCTGATCACGGCCGAAGCCTTTTCGATGCACATCATTGACCCGGTGATTACACCGACGCTCTATAAGCTTTCGACGGAGGGCTTTGTCTTCAACAATTTCTATACGCCAATCTGGAATGTCAGCACGGCATCCGGAGAATATGTCGCGATGAACGGGCTGTTGCCCGACTTAGGAACGATTAAGTACGTGGTGATTCAGGACCGTTATATGCCCTTTTCATTTGCGACTCAATTCTCAAAGCTCGGCTACTCGGCCAAGGCGTATCACAACCACACGTACACCTATTACGACCGACACATCACGTACCCGAACTTGGGGTACGATTATAAGGGATACGGAAGCGGCTTGGACGTCAGGAAGACATGGCCGGAATCCGATCTGGAAATGATCAATCTGACATGCCCCGAGTTCGTAAATGATCCGCCGTTCCACGTCTATTACCTGACCGTCAGCGGGCATGCCAATTATAACTTCTACGGCAATTACATCGCGGCAAAGAACAAGGACTTCGTATCGCAGCTTCCGTATTCCGAGACCGTTCAAGCTTATTTTGCGGCTCAGCTGGAACTCGAATTCGCACTGACCGAATTGCTGAAGCGTCTGGATGATGCCGGTCAACTCGAGAACACGGTCATTGCCCTAAGCACGGACCACTATCCCTATGCATTGGTGGAAGACTATGATTCGTTCCAGTACATTAACGAGCTCGCGGGTAAAGAGGTCGAGAGTACGTTTGAGCTTTATAAGAACGCTTTCATCCTGTGGTGCGGCGATATGAAGGAGCCGGTTGTTATCGATAAATACTGCTCCAGCCTGGACATCGCGCCGACACTTTCGAACCTTTTCGGGCTGGAATACGATTCCAGACTGTATATCGGTACCGATATCCTTTCCGACAGCACGCCGTATGTCATTTTCAAGGATTATAGCTTCATCAACGACAAGATTATGTACGACAACTCGAAAAAGAAGGTCATCCGCCTCGTTGACGAGGAAATCTCTTCCGAGTACCTGGACGGATGCATTTCATACGTCAGAGCGCTTTTCAAATATTCGAGACTTATCTATCAGAAAGACTATTACGGATATTTGCTCAATCAATAAAAAACGGGCGAACCGCCCGTTTCCGATCGCGATTTATAACCGACCGTTATCAGGTTACCCGGTTCTTCCCGCTGCTCTTGGATGTATACAGGTTCATGTCCGCCTCCTGAACCAACTCGACGGAGTCCACCTGATCGGTATAGGTCGCCGTACCCAAGCTGACGGTCAGCCTATGACCGCATCCGTCATGGATCAGAGGTGTCGTCTCGACGATGTTACGGATGCGCCCGGCTAATTCCTTGCTGCCCGGCTTGTCCGTATCGGGAAGAATAATTGCGAATTCATCGCCGCCGTAGCGGAAAACGTAATCGGACAGGCGGGTGTTCTTCTTGATCAGCAGGGCAATATGTCGAATTGCCTCGTCACCGACCAGGTGTCCGAAGTTATCGTTAATGTTCTTAAAGTCGTCGATGTCCATCAGAACCAGACTGAATGTGGATAAATACCCCCTCCCTCGAACGCGAGAGAATATCTTCATGGTCTTGGTAAGGGTGTCGTAAAAATGCCTGCGGTTGTGAAGTCCGGACAGCTCGTCAATTACGGAGAGCTCCTTGAGCTTGTTGTTAAGGATCTCATACTCCTGATTCACGTGCTCCAGTTCTTTCTCGGTATTTTTCAAATCGGTAATGTCACGGGTGGTTCCCCACGTTCCGATAATATTTCCGTTGTCGTCGTACAAAGGGTACTTGGAGGCGGAGAACCAGACCACATCGCCGCCCTCGCGGTCCCAACGCTCGACTCTTCCGACAATCGGCCGGCCGGTGCGCATGATTTCCTGCTCATCGCGCATCGCATTCTCGGCGAAGCCCTTCGGATAAAAGTCAAAATCGGTCTTGCCGATTACATCGCGCGGATCGTCAACGCCGAACTGAATCACATGAGCCTTGCTGTTAAATAGAAAGCGGGAGTCTTTATCCTTAAAGTAAATGGTATCCAGAGAATTCTCCATAATCGTTCGAATCAATTCCGACTCGGAAAGAACGCGCAACTTAAACGGATCGGACGGTTGCCGCTGATCGGGGCAGTTCGACCGTGCGCTCGAATCGGGTTTCTTAGACGGAGAACGATCTCTATCGGTCATAATCACCTCGGATATTTCGGTTCCGTGCCCATAACCGTGCTTTGCTAAACATAATACACGGAAATGTTGTCACAGACAATATATATTTGTACTCGCCGCTCGGCACGTGCGGCTATAAGGTCGGGCGCGTTACCAAAACAACCACCAATATGATAATCGCGATAAAAAACGCTGCTCCGCCCAGATACAGATTGAAACGAAGCAGAGAGGATTCATCTGAAAAGGAAGGAATATATCGGGCGACAAAGGACGTGAAGCGCTTCCAGAAAGAAAGCTTGACGGGCTTCTCCGAAAGAATGGCCGCCCGCGCGTGATTTAAATCTACCGCAGGGTTCGTCTCCTCCGGGTCTTCCAAATCGGAAAAATCGGACATGACATTTGCGGAGTCTATCTTGCCGGAATCGATTCTTAGGCCATCCGAATAACGCGGACTCGAATCCGCAGGATGTTCCTGAAGCACGCTCGGCGTTTTCCAGACCGGCATGGACACTCCGGAACGAATCGTAATCGGACGATCCTCTTCTTCCGGCTGACTGTCAAAGCCATATATGAAGCTTCCATCTCCGGTCTTTTCCTTGAAATCGGAAAGAGTATGCTTGTGTTGCATCGATATCTCCTCTGCTACAAGAGTATACGAAAAGTATAACATTTTTTGAGGAAAAAAGAATGCTCGTTATGTTACGCTATGTTTAAATCGTGTCAAAAACAAGGCGAGAAAATGAAGACAAATAGGGTATAATTGAAGAAGAGGACAGTCGGAACCGAGTTCTTCCGCCTTCGGGCGATTCAGCAGACTGTTACAGACCGCATGGTCCAGCTTGCATCGAAAGGAAAGCGATAGATGAAGAGAGTCGTTTTTGAGAGAAGCTGCCTTTTTACGGAAGAAGAACTTGGGCTCGAAGATCATAAGCTGCAAAACGTCGGGCATGTGGTGGTTTCCGAGAAAAAGGACCGGTTTAACCTCTATGTAAGCAATCGAGATCTTCGACCGGGCGTAGTTGAGGTTTTGGACTTGCTTTCCGTATCGGGGTTCAGCCTGGCTGTCACTTCGGAACTCGGTGTCCGGGAGACGCGCGCGAAGCTTGAACAGGCAATGATCGATCATTATTTTGATAAATGCTTATCCTCCCGCACGGCGGAAGTACATCTGCGTGAGTTTATCGGCAGTGATACCCCGGAGGATTTTGTTGTTGTGGTTTGCCGGAGCGAAGAGCTGATTCAAATGGCCCTTAAGCTTCAAATTCCAACCATTCGGGTTCTGGGCGGGGGCATTACCGATGTCGGGCGTGCCACTCTCGCGGCAGACAATATTGATATGGTGGACGACATTGTTTTTCAGGCGGAGGTATTTGACGAAGTCTGCCGGAAAATCAGGTCGGGCAAGCAGTGCCGGTTGATTGGCATCGACGGGATCGAGCTGGTCGGTAAATCCTATTTTTCGAGAAATCTTGCTTCTTTTCTGGCGATTTACGGAATGAGGACATCAGTCGTTCGTCTCTCGGACTTTAAAAGCCCCATTGAAGTGACCTATAAGGGCGAGGATGAGGTCGAAGCGTTCTATTTTCACGCATTTAACTACAACAAGCTCTTGCAAGAGCTCATTTTACCGTTTCTCGAGAACGGCAGCGTAGATGTCGTTTTAACGAGTTTCGGTGACGAGTCGAACCGGTACGGAACGGACATGCACTACAAAATCGAGCCGGGCGGAATCATCATTCTCGAGGGGGAGCTGATGCTTCGCGAGCCGCTGATTGATTATTTCGACTGCATGATTTTCCTCTATATGGATGAGCAAGAGGCGATGCATCGGGCGCTCGTTCGCGACCTGTTCCTCGGAGAGGAAACCAAGGAGGCGGAATTTAAGAGCAAGCGTATTCCGGCCCAAAAGATGTACATGTCCCGTCACCTCCCGACGGAGCTAAGTGATTTTGCCATTGACAACACCAATCACCGACGACCCTTGATTCTCCGGGATCCCGGAGACATCTGATCCGTTAGACCCGGCGAGTATCGCCGGGTCAGGACTCTTGACGCCATGTAAAAGGGTTTGGCGATATGAATCGTCAAACCCTTTCTTTTTGCGATATAAAGATACATTCGACTAGGCTTCGGGCGGAGGATTCCCGGTGTCGGTGTCGGATGAAGTCGCAATCGATTCCTCCGGAGGCAAGTCTTTCTTCTTTGCGCTTGTCGGAAGCTTTCCGAAAACGGCAATCAGCAGGACCTCCAAAAGAAGAATAGCGATACATCCGCACGTTACGAATACGATCGGCATATATTGGCCGTCGAACCCGGCGGGCTCCAAGTGTTTCAGAACAATTCCGAGAAAGGCCCATATGACGGTCAGACCGTAAAAGGGGTCTCCGGCGAACAGCACCGTCGCAAAAGCGATCAACGTTCCGACAATGATCATTGCAATCGTCCAGGTTGCCTCGGATAGACCGGAACCCGACCAACCGATGCTGACCAATAAGGTCGTTATATTTGCGATGGTAGCAACGGTAATCCATCCGAAATAGATCGAGAACGGCAGTCTAACGAAAACCTTCTCGACGAAGGTGAGCTTCTTCTTTCGAAGAAACAGACTAATCAGGATCAGGCAAAGTAAAAGCACAGCAATGAGGATTACAGATGCCGGAAAAAGCTCGTAATGCCAAGTGAATATCCATGCCGCATTCACGAGCGACGAAAGGATGAACACCATGCCGACTTTGACCATGGTTCCGTATGTGTCGGAATCCCGGTTTTTTGAAAAAAAGACCAGCTGATATACAACGTATGCGGCAAGTAAAATATAAATTACGGACCAGATACTGAAGGTGATACCGGCCGGAGCGAAAAGATTGGAGTATGCGTCGGATACCTCGGCGGTCGTTTGCCCGTTAATCGGCAGAAGCATGGCGAATGCGTTAATTGTGACCATTAATAGAAAAGCGACAACGATCATAACGCGAAAGACAGGGCTGCGCTTGGTTTCTTCCATGAGGTACCTCCTATAGACGAAATGCAATCGGGACGGAAAGTGTCTGTTGAGGTCATTTTACACGAAATGCGCAAAAATAGGTGAAAAAAGCAATAAATATAATGATTCTAAGCCTTTACACCCATTACGTTACGTCATAGAATAATAATCAGAGGGAGAAAAGGACTCCAATGAATCGAAGGCCGGGAAAAATCAATGGGCTCATTACAGTCGCCGTTTGTATGGCGGTTACTTTCGGTTGTGCTCCGGCAGTTATTCCGGTAATTACTGAACCGGAAACAACTATGGGTCAGACCTCCGTTTATGAGACTTCCTCTGAGACGAGCGCGCAAGGACAGACGCTTATTGCATCGGACACAGAAGGCCGATTTCTTTATTACAGGGAGAATCCTGCGCCGGTTTTTGCATATAATCAAGAGTACGGCGAACTGATTGCCTACTGCTACGAAAGCGGGAGCTCGCATCTGCCGTATGTCTTGAGCAAGAGAGAAGCGGACGACGACTCCGGGTATACGAAATACATTCCCGAGTTTAATAGAAGCGTGAAGGTTCTTTTCGATTCGGAGTACGGTGTCTGGAGGGTATTTACCTCGCCGGTCGGAGCGGAATCAGACCCGGAAACGGAATGGATTATCTATAACGACCGGGAATATATCGTTGACCGGGCCGCCAATCTGCGGAGGGAAGCCGCCCCGGGGGCGAAGCCGAGATATTATTCGATCGAAAGCGGCTTATATTATTTTCTCGATGAGGGCGGATTGACACTCGCGGTCGACATGAACGGAGACGGTGCGACCGAAATGTTAAGCGTTATTCCGGAGGGCTACGGGAAGAACAAGACCGCAGATTTCTCCGTTCGATTGAACGGAGAGGCAGGCTTTGTGATCGAGGATGTCCTGTCTTTCTCGGGAGCATACGTAACGGACGTGGATGAAGGCGATGACTGGAAAGAGGTGGTTTTCGAATACAGGGACTCCAAAGGAGAATCGGTATGCGAAATAATGCGATATGACGGAAATCGAATTCGATCGGAGATTTTAAAAGGAAGCATCGACTGCGCCGGGAACCGAGTAATATATCAGCGGACGGAGGAAACCGGGAATATTGGAGAAGCGCCCGTTACCTATGAGGTGGACGAGTACTTTATGTTCCGGAAGACTTAAGTGACCGGGTCGCTGGGTTAAGGAAGGTCTGAGCGGAAGGGACACAGTGCTTCGTTCGGTCAGAATAACAGGGTAGACAGGAAAAGGAAGAGGCGATATGGTCGATATCATTGACAATCTGATATTCATGGGCATTGCCGCCTCGGTGATTGCGGTGATGATGATGCTTGTCGCATGGATCGGACGAAGCGTGTTTTCCGGCATGTGGTATCAAACCGCATGGATTATCGTTATGCTTCTGCTCTTGATTCCGGTGTACTGGCTGATCGGAAGCATTCGTGTCCGGCCGGATGCTTTCACGAATGCCTTGATACCGGTTGGTTTTCGCGAAGGATACGTCCGCTTGATGGATCGCTCGATGGGCGAACTGATGGGGTTGAGTTCACCATCAGTCGAATCATCGGGCGCGGGTGCATCTTTAATTTTCGCCGACATTTCGTCTCGAACGATGTTATTTATCGTTTGGGGCGTTGGCGTCGTCTTCCTGATTGTCTGGAAGCTGATTCGCTATTACACATTCCGAAATTCAATTATCAAAAAAAGCGTGCCCAGTGACGAGCGGTGGATTTTTGCCATTCCCGAAGAGATTCGAACGAAGATCAAGCTGCGTGATGCGGCGATTCCCTCACCGTTTGTTTTCGGTATTTTCCGGCCGACAGTCGTGATGCCCGCGCATGCAGGGAACAAAGAAGATATTTGTTTTGCCCTGATGCATGAGTTGCTTCACATCGAACGCAAGGACTTATTAACCAAAACCATTGCGGAAAGCGTCGCGGTTCTCCATTGGTTTAATCCTTTCGCATGGGTAATTCGAAATAAGGTCACACTCGCTTGCGAGAATGCCTGTGACGAAGCAGTCGCCGCCAAGCTCAACGAGGACGGACGGAAGGGTTATGCGATGGCGATTCTGGATTTTATGGATTACTCGGCAGCGCCGGAACCGGATTATCCCCCGACACTCATGTCCTTTTCCGGTGATGCCGACCACGTCAAGACAAGACTCAAGAACATCATGAGTTATAAGAAGATGAGCCGCGTTGTCCTCATCGTGTCTGTGTGCATCATTATGGTCGTTATATCCGCCGGTATTCTGACTGGTTTTTCATTGGCGCTGTCGATTCAAAGTGTTCGGGCGGATCGAGAGAACACTACTACCATACCGGCTGTCCCAAATGCCAGCGAGCCTTCCGAAGGGACGGAAGCGACCGCCGAGCCCACGGCACCGGAGCCGACTCCTGAGTATTTTTCATACTCGGATGAGCTTACGGTAATCTCGAAGGGAGAATATACGATTGTCGCCGGAGTGAGCCGATGCGAAGCGGTTCGCGGTATTACGGCAGTTTCGCCGGACGGTTCGGCAAAGTATTCCGCAGACCGTAAAACCGTTGCATTCGTCGCCGAGGATCCGATTTCCGGTGACATGACGCTCTTTTTCTCTGACGGGGAAGAGTTGCTGGAAATTACCCGCAATGTTCTGAACTTTGCACTTTCAACGGACGGCCAATCGCTGGTGTATAAGACCGAATCCGAAATAAGCGACGATATCGTTTCGATTCAACTGTACCGGGCGGATACCGGAGAGACGAGGGTCCTGATATCGGATGTAACCGGTTCGTTTGCCTTGTCCCCCGATGCGCAGGCCGTCGGTTACTCCGATCCTTCTTCGGGCTCAATGCGTATTCTTTTCCTCGAAAACGGACAGACGCTGACTCCGGATATTGACGGAAGTATAATCGCTCTTTCCGATTCAGGAGACACGGTGTATCTTATTCGGGAGCAAATGGGTAAGCCGGTTATTGCTGTTTTTCGAGAAGGACAAACGGTCGAGCTGCTCCGCGAAGGTGATTATTTCCCGGGCGCTACTCTGCGGTTGATTCTGAGTCCGGACCGGTCGGGCGCCGTCCTCTTGTCCGGAAACCGAGCCGTCGCCGATATGAACGGGAAAAGAACGGTTCTGCTGGAAAACGTTTGTGATATCATCTGTTCATCCGATACACTGATACTGGGCAGAGAGACACTGCCCGGCGGATTCACCGTATCTGTTGAGGAGATGAGAAACGAATCGGCGGAAGACGCGGCGATTTTCGGGGTTGATCAAGCGACCGGGAAAAGCAAGGGAGTTCTATTCGATTTCGATGGGTCGGCTGTCAACATTTCGGTACCCGGAAAAGTTTTGGCTGCCAGTCGGGATGGTTTTCGAATTCTCTATCGCTCCGAGGAGGGGGCGATATACTTGGCGGACGACGTTTTCGATGGCGAAACCGGCGATCCGATCGAGGTCAGCGGGTTAATGTCGTCTGTCGACCGGGTGGTGTTTGCCGAGGATCGATCCGTATATTATTTGACCGAAGACGGTCAGATGCTTCGGATCAGCGAGACCGGAAAGCCTACTCTGATTGCGTCCGGTGTTTCCGATTTCGCCTTGGTTTCCGTAAACGGGAGGACAGAACTGTTCTACTTAACGGGCTATAAAGAGGAATTGTTCGAGGCGAACGGACAAACATATAAACGCTACGGCAGGTCATTATTTGCGGCAAAGCACGAATCGATCACATTCGGCCGCCTCATCGACGATTTTGTTCTTCGGGTGGAGGCAGGCTCATACGGGGTCATCTACGAGTGCGTTACGCACAGGCCTTTCGGTTCTTCGGGATGCATCGCATCCGTAGACATATTTTACAGTACAAACGGGGAAAAATTCACGAACGTCACGCTGATCGGCTGAGCCGAGAAAAGGAGAGACAAATGCAAAAGATTACCGAATCCGAAATGATCATCATGGACTTGATTTGGGAAGC
>CAYGIB010000061.1:0-9485 GCA_964349735.1 uncultured Oscillospiraceae bacterium
CCAAGTCTTCTCTTCCCGCCCAAAGAGCGCCGGTGCGGTCGCAAACCACAACGTCACGCAGGCCGCAGGATAAGAGCAGTTTTGTCACCGCGGTCGCCGCTGCGCCCGCTCCGTTAACAACCATTCGAATGTCCTCAATCTTTTTATCTACGATTCGAAGAGCGTTCACTAAGCCAGCCAAGGTCACGACAGCCGTGCCGTGTTGATCGTCATGAAAAATCGGGATATCGCAAATTTGCTTCAGCCGGTTTTCGATTTCAAAACATCTCGGGGCCGAAATATCTTCGAGATTGATGCCGCCGAAGGAGCCCGCAAGGAGCGCGACAGTGTTTACGATATCATCAACGTTCTTGGAACGGATACACAGAGGGAACGCATCGACGTCACCGAAGGCTTTAAACAGAGCGCACTTCCCTTCCATAACCGGCATGCCTGCCTCGGGACCGATATCTCCCAGACCAAGTACCGCGGTACCGTCCGTTACAACTGCGACCAGATTATGTCGCCGTGTATAGATATACGACAAGTCGACATTTTTCTGAATCTCGAGACAAGGCTCCGCTACGCCGGGCGTATAAGCTATGGAAAGTTCCTTTTTCGAGCCGACCGGAGCTCGGGCGATAACCTCGATTTTCCCCTTCCATTCAATATGTTTCTGAATCGCTTCCTGCTTTACGTCCATGCATTTATCCTCCCTATGTTGTTTAAGCACGTCCACTATAATAATAGAGTTTGGCTCCAAAAACAATCCAAACTCCATCCCTAATTATTTATCGGTTAAGCGACCGCATAGAGGTATTCCACCTACTCCTTGCTCGCTTCCGATACTTCTTTATTGATTGAAGCGTCGTACATGACACCGAGGAGACGGCCGAATGACAGGACAAAATATGCGCGCAGGAAGCCTTCAACTAAGAAAAAAGCTTTCATCGAAGGATTCACCAGCCCGGCAAAAATAAACATGAGTGAGAAATAAATCAGACTTAGAATCAGAATGTTGATAAATATCGGCAGTTTCATACCGTACGTTCTACGGATGCTAGCCATCAAGGCATCCACTGAGGAGGCCTTTTCCTGCAGAATCAAAGAGGGTGCCAAGAATATCGGAGGAAGAACCAGAAGAATGAACGGACGAAATGAAAGGGTCGGTATTGCAAATACCAGAGTCAGAAAAAGGACAAACAGAATCAAGGCCGGAAGCCTCTTGAAGTATCGAACAAGGCCTGCGGCAGTGGGCATACGAGCCCGATCCGCAAGATAAACACCCAGGTACAGGAGGGCGATAAACAAAAAAACATATATGAGAATGACTTCAAATCCGAGATAGACTACATTGCCTACCGTGATGACAGGCAAACCCGCGGAAATGCCCCCGCTCGATCCGGCTTTCAGATATCGTTCATACCAGGCAGCATATCTTGAAAAATCCGGATCGCCAATCGGATACAATCGGGAAAGGGAGTATAGGAGCAGAATCAATAAGAAAAGAAGCCGCGCAACCCATCTGCTTTTCAAAGAGTCGATTTTAAGGGACTCCAGAATTGTAATGCTACTTTTGCTCTCTTCCATATCTCTCTTTCAACTCCGGCGGATCATGAGATCGACCCTTCCCATCCGGACAGGAACAATGCACTTATGCTAAGAACTGATTATAGCATTTTTTTGATTCAATCCGCAATTTAGAGACTTTTACCGAGGAGATATCCCATTGCGTCGATGGGTACGTTATCGTGCTCGTCTCGTCCCGCAGAATTGTCAATTCGATAATTTATCAAGAATCAATACATGATATAATTAGCATGATTTTTACTGAAAGGCGGGTATCGTTATGACACAATTCCGAATATATCCGGATCTTTTATATTTGCTTCCCGTAAGTACCCACAATACAAAAGACCTGACGGAGATCTTGGCGTGTCACCCGGAAATTCGTTTTGTGTCTTTTGTCGGAATTGATCTTGCAGGAAATGATACGGACGAGAAAATCCCGATCACCGACTTCCTGGATAATCTCCACGGCTACCTGAACGGTCACGTGGTGCAAACGGACGGATCTTCGGTTGTGTTGCCGGGAATCGCGACCCTAAACGACGGGCGCGTCGATTTTGAGCCGGACAGGGGTGTAATCTGGTACGTTGATTACAACTACGAGCATCCGGATCCGATCAACGGTAACCCGGTCGGTACGTTGCGAATCCCCTCCTTTCTGGTTCACAACAGTGAAAAAGTATGCTCCCGTTCGATTCTGAAGCGTTGTGTCGATCGTTTTTCTGAAGTGGTAATGACCCTTCTGAATCAAGATGCTTCCCTGTGCAGGAATTTCGGTATACATTTCGACGATATCGACCGTATCGAATTGATCGTGGCGACGGAACTTGAATTCTGGGTAAGCTCTCCCGACGACCAGATTAACACTCAGCTATTAACGATTTCGGAGAGCCTCAAGGAGCAATACTGGAAACGAACCAAGGGTGTTGTACGTACCGCTCTTGAGCAGGTGATCATGCTTCTTGAACTCTATGGCTTTGAGCCCGAGATGGCACATAAAGAGGTTGGCGGCGTTAAGGCTCATTTATCCGGAAAAGGAGAATTCCACAATATAATGGAGCAGCTCGAGGTCGACTGGCATTATGCCAACGCCCTGCAGGCAGCCGACTATGAGCTGATCGCCCGCATTTTTATTAAGGAGATATTCCGACTTCACGGGCTGGATGTCAGCTTTTCCGCTAAACCGCTCCAAGGAGTGGCCGGAAGCGGCGAGCACACGCACGTCAATGCGGTCGCTTTTCTGAAAGACGGGCGCAAGGTGAACCTCTTCAGCCCGGCGGATCCTCAAAAGGATTTTCTCGGCGTTATCGGCTGGGGCGCTCTCATGGGCTTCATGAAGCATTACTCGTTGATAAATCCCTTCATTTCCGTAACAACGGATGCCTTCAACCGACTGCAGCCGGGATTTGAAGCTCCGACGCATCCGGTCGTTTCGCTGGGCAAAGATATCGAAACGCCTTCGAGAAACCGTACGGTTCTTCTCGGATTGATCCGCAATTCAGACTCGGCGATTCAGACGCGATTTGAGATTCGCTCTCCGAACCCGCACACGAATACCTATTTATGCCTTGCGGCTACCTACCAATGCATGCTAGAGGGCGTTGAGTATGCCGTTCGGTCCGGGCGGGCAGCTCAGGATTTGGAGGCCGAATTCTGTAAACCCTATGGATCGGAAGGCCAATACCTTGAGAAGGATCGTCTGTATCGTTCCGAGGAAGACATTTTCGTTCGGTATTCGGCGGATGAGAGAGACCGTCTTTTCGGGACTCCCCCTTCAACGGTCTACGATTCCCTTAGGAGCCTCTTGCGCGATGATGACCTATCTCCTATTCTCTGCGCCGGAGAGGTCTTCAGTGACAGTTTAATCGCGTCATACGCGCATGCGATGCTCGACCGCTGGCAGACGGAGCTCGCTGAAAGGATAATACCCGATAATTTGAGCCAAATCCGACTAATCAACCCTCTTCATGATTCGGGTAACGGATATGACGAGGGTCTCTGGAAGGAAATTGACAAGCTTCGCAATCGTCTGGCTAAGGATACTGCTGACTATGTCTCGATTTTCAAGGAGATTCGTATGGCCATCGACGCCAAGAACCTTCGGGAATTATCGCGTTTGCAACAGTTGATGAATTCACTTCAGACCGAGCTGCTCACACTTTATTCGGAATATTGTCAGAACCAGATATGATTGGCTCTCACCTGAGCAGAACATTCATAGCTTTCCCGAATAATCGCACCCCAAATGCCGGTTCGTATCCATCATAGGGGTGCCTTTATGAGCGCTTGGGGGGGTAACCCTTCATTCTTCTTGTTTCCGATTCTGATTAGAAGGGTTATTTCTCTCTTCTTCCAAATCCAAACCATCCGAAAGCTTGTCGCGACCTTTCTTTCTCAAGCTTTTGCTGATGGATAGGATTATCTTCTCCGGCGTCATCGAGGAGGGTAAATGATAAGTAATCCTCTTCGAAAGACACTTCACCGTCTCCGTCAAAGTCTTGAAACACGCCGGATAAACCTCTCCAAAAACCTTTTCCCATCAGCGTCCTCATAAACCGGAAAACCGACTAGTCCGACGAAAGCATACGCATTCTGGAAATGAGACCGGGCAACTCTCGGACACCCTGATCCAATTCACTTTCGGTCAATAAGCCTTCTTTCCCAATGATGAATGCCGACTCAGTCTCGGATACGAACGGAGCGGATTCGATCGTGGCTTGAGGAAAATACCTGCCGACCTCCTTAATATCCGGATGTCCGGATACACGAATAAGGGCTTTTACCGGCATGTCCAGATGAGGTGCGACAACGCTTTCGGCCGGAAAAAACCACGGCGTAATATGCGCGTTTCTTCCCTTGTGGAGCGCACCGTCCAGGATGTCTCCCACAACCGCGGATGCGGTGGCCATCTTGCCCGCTCCCTTTCCGTAGAACATCACACCGCCCAAAGCGTTTCCGTGCACGTGAATAGCGTTATAAACGCCGTCCGCGACGCAGATCGGATCCTCTTTGGATACCAGATGCGGAGCGACCAGAAGATACGCTTTTCGATCATTCGGATTTATAAAAATCGCCAGAAGCTTAATTTTACAGTCCAATGCCTTAGCGTATTCAATGTCGGTAATGCCGACCGAGGATACTCCCTCCGCATGAATTTCGTCCGGATTCACATAAGCTCCGTTCATCGCAATGGATGCAAGAATGGATATCTTTCTTTGCGTATCGATTCCGTTGATATCTATGGATGGATCCTGCTCCGCATATCCCTTTTCCTGAGCACGGCGCAAGGCCGCGGAAAAATCCTTTCCTTCCTCGGTCATCCGGGTCAAAATATAGTTGGTCGTGCCGTTGAGTATGCCGATAATACTCATAATACGGTTTGCCGCCAGGCATCTGTGCAGCGGCCGGATAATCGGAATGCCTCCCCCTACAGCCCCTTCAAAAAGGTACGAACAGGTATTCCGCTCGGCCAACTGCATGAGCTCAACCCCGTGTGTTGAAACCAGCTCTTTATTGGATGTCACCACGGTCTTGCCGGCCGAAAGCGCTCGAACGGTGTAGTCATACGCAATTCCGACTCCACCGATCGTTTCCACAATCAGCGAAATATCCTCGTCCTCGAAAATATCATCCGCATTCAAGGTAATAAGGTCAGATAACGGATGGTCTGGAAAAAGACGAACATCCAGGATACGCTTCACGCGAAGTTCCTGTCCTAAATGCTTGTTGATCTTCCCGATATTCATCTCGATGACATCCGTAACCCCGGAGCCGACAATACCGAAACCGAGTATTCCTACATGAATCATTTTTTTCCTCCAAAATTATTCTCTGGCCATAATCCTACAGGATCGAACTCCCGGAATCTTTCCGACATCGGCGAGCAGTAAATCGATCGAACGGTTCATTCGGTCGGTTTCCATCGAGATTGAAACATCGGCCAAACCGTTAATCGGTATATTCTGATTGATGGTAAGAATGTTTCCCTTTGCATAAGCGATACACTGAATGATACCGGATAATATGCCCGGAAAATTCTCAACCGCAATAATCAATGTAACGAGCTTACCCTTGCTTGTCTCGTAAAACGGCATAATCGAATCCTTGTATTTGTAATATGCACTTCTCGATAATCCGACTGTTCGGACGGCCTCGTTGACCGAGGATGCCTTTCCGGAATTCAATAATCGCTTCACCGACATGACCTTGACAAACACCTCGGGAAGGATTTCCGATTTCACCAGATAATACTCGTCATTTTGTGACATAGAAACCTCACAATAAAAAAGAACTTGCGGCAATGTCCGCAAGAGGTGTACATTTGTCCTTGAAAAGACTATATCACGAGGTGTCCTATTCCGCAAGTATGTCAATGCCTTTTTCGCGGATTATTGGCCGGATAATTGTCGTAAAACGGAACGAATCGCCTTGCCGCGGTGACTTACGGAGAGCTTTTCCCGAGGCGTCAGCTCGGCGGCGGTTCTCCCGAGTTCCGGAACGTAGAAAATCGGGTCGTACCCGAAACCGTTTTCACCGAATCCGGTGTTAAACAGGATCCCGTCCATCCGCTCCTCGACGATTATCGGCTCGGCATCGTCCCGAAGAAGGACCATCGCACACACGAAATGCGCCGTTCTTTCTTGGAGCGGTACGTCTTGAAGTAGCCGGGACAGTTCCGTAAATTTCTGTGGATAGGACGTATCCTCGCCGAAAAACCGCGAAGAATAGATTCCCGGCTCTCCCCCGAGCGCGTCAACGCACAGCCCGGAGTCGTCCGCCAACACATACCCTCCGGTTCGCTCGAAAAGCGCCTTTGCCTTGATCATCGCGTTCTCTATAAACGTACTTCCGGATTCGTCCGCCTTAAGGTCGATACCAAGATCTTTCATTCCCGTCGCTTCGTATGGCATTCCCTTCATCGCTGCGCAGATTTCATTCACTTTATCGGAGTTGTTGGTAGCTACTATGATTCTTCTCATGGCTCTATAATACCCTCCATGATTTCGGATATTGGTTCTTGAGCACTCGGTCCGAATGCTTGGCGAACCCCAGCGGAAAGCCGTCAACGGCGATGACGATATACGCTCTGTCTTCGAGCCTTTGCGCTTCCTCGATGCTCATGAAAACGGTTTCTCCCTTCAAGTAACGCTCAACTCGATTATCCGTTCGATCGAGCGAAATCAGGCGCTCCGGCCGGATATCTTCTCCCTTTATCATAGACGCGAACGAGGACGATGGTACAAAGACCGCCCGGTCGGAAACATTTTTTAAATTGCCGCAATATGCGCCGATTTTTACGGCTCGGAGCTTATGGTACAGAACGTCCGGCATACTGTGAAAGTGGAGCCGGTCATGAGTGATAAAACCGTACCGCCTCAATCGATCCAGTAACCGGTCGGCCGCATCTGCGGTCAAGAGGCCTTTAAAAAAAGACGTCACGCAAGCGGGTACGATCAAGCCGGTGTCGTAACTATGACCGAACTTTGAATAATCATCTCCTTCGATGTTGATTTTTTTATCGCCTGATTTTCGCATATGAACGCAAAAATGTCCCTCTCCGCGGCTCCGGTGCGGCCAGATACGAATCGCACCGTTCGTATCACCCGCTACGCATGAAAAGGAGACTTCCGGGACAGCGGGATGAGCGACAATCTCGTAGCCGGGGCAGTTCGACATAAACCACTCCGCCGTTTGCTCATTCTCTTCTTCTGAGAACGTGCAGGTCGAATAGACGATTGAGCCGCCGGGTCGGAGCATCCGGTCCGCCCGGATCAGGATCTCCCGCTGCATTTTTACCGTGATCTCTACTCCGTAGCGCTCCCAGCTCTTCATCGCACTTGGATCTCTTCGAAACATTCCCTCGCCGGAGCACGGCGCATCAATCAATATCTTATCGAAAAAATCTTCAAAACGGTCGGCCAATCGCTCGGGCGTCTCGTTAAGAATGACGGCATCGTCGATTCCCATCCGCTCCAAGTTGCGAAGCAACGCTCTGCACCGATCCGATGATATGTCATTGGCAATCAGAAGTCCTTCGCCCCGAAGCATCTCGGCAATCCGTGTCGTCTTGCCTCCCGGGGCGGCACACAGATCCAGAACGCGCTCTCCGGGCTCAGCCGCAAGAATCTCGGCTGGCAGCATCGCGCTCGGTTCCTGCTGGTAAAAAACGCCCGAGTGCGAATACGGGTCATTCCCGGAGACCTTATCATCGACATAGTAACCGGACGGACACCACGGCACCGAATCGTTTTCGATTCCCATGGAAGACAGAATCGCCGCATCCCTTTCGCAAGGGACTTTCAAACGGTTTAGCCGTACCCCGTATACAGACGGCTCTGAAAAGCTTCTGAAAAAAGCATCTGCGTCCGATTCTGTATCGGCTGAGAAATATTCTCTCATTCGCCCAGCAAAACGGTTCGGGAGGTTCATAATCCCAGGTACTCCGACGTGATATAGGCAATTCTTTTAACGACATCGGCGGAAAACGGCGATTGCAAATCGGCCATTGTCAAAATTTCCAAGAAGGTCTTATTGCCTCCTTCGCTACATATCCGATCATACTTAAGGAGGCCGTCCTGCGGATTTTTGCGCGATATATCCCACAACTGGAGTGCGACGATCTGGGCGATACAGTAATCGATATAATAGAAAGGAGAGGTGAAGATGTGACTCTTCTTAACCCATGCCGAGCCCGCTTCGTAAAACTCATTTCCGTCGTAATCGATGAAAGGCTGATATTTATCCTCAAGCGCTTTCCAGACTGAATGCCGCTGCGAGTATGATAAATCCGGCTCTCGATATATTCTGTGTTGGAACTCGTCCACCATGCAGCCGTACGGGAGAAACAGGAGCGCGTCCGTCATATGCAACTCACGGAAGGCGCTTGCATTTCCCTTGAAAAAAACCTCTAAATATGGGTACGAGAGGTACTCCAGAGCCGTCGAGTGAATCTCACAGGTTTCCAGCGTCGGAGATTGGCACTCGATAAACGGAGACGAGTCCACCCCGCGAATCGCGGCATACGCATGCCCGGATTCATGGACCAATGTCGATATGTCGTCGAACGTCCCGTTCGCATTCATAAATATATAAGGGATTCCGTAATCCTGAAGCGTTGAACAATAGCCGCCCACGGATTTTTTTTCGCGCGTCTCGATGTCTGTGAACCCATGCTCCCGCAAAACATCAAAGAAGGACGGATCCTTTTCGAAAAGCGCCCGGAAAAGCTCTCCTGTGCATCGCTGATATTCCTTTATTTCTATCGCCGGCCTCGGGTTTCCCTTAGAAAATAAACAGGGCAAATCATAATACAAGAGCTTGTCGACTTCCAGTCGTTTCTTTTGAAGGCGCCGAATCTCGACTGTGATGGGGACGATGTAGCGGAGAATACTCTGGCGAAACTCTTCCACCATCTCCGGCGTATAGTCGTAACGCTCCATCCGCTTGTAGCCGAGCTCGACAAAGGTCGGATAAGACAGCTTCTGCGCAATGGATGTACGGATTCGCACCAGCTCGCCAAAAATCTCGTTAAACCGTGATAGCTCTCTCGCATAATACTCGGACACCGCCTGAGAAGCTCGCTTCCTCTCCTCCCGGTCTGTCGACTCCTGAAACGGGCGCATCATGGATAAGTTATATGTATGGCCCGCGAATTCAATCTGTGCTTCCGATAGAATCTGGTCGTAACGATTCTGGAGCGCTGCTTCCTCGGACAACTCTTCGATGACTTCCGTTGAGATGGTTTCTTTGAGCGTCTTCGCCTTCATAAATATCATCTTCCCGAATCGATCCATCAGAAGCGGAGCAATCTCGGAATTGAGAAGAGATGAATAAACGGCCGATGTCAGCTCGCCGACGACCGGATAAGCCTCCTCGAAAAAGACCAGTTCTTCCGCATAGAACGAGTCGGATGTATCCTGGTCATGCCGAATTCTGCT
>CAYGIB010000062.1:0-9476 GCA_964349735.1 uncultured Oscillospiraceae bacterium
CTTCCAAGCCCCCCCCGACCCGCAAACCGACACCCACTTTAACACCGACGCCAACGGTTGGTCCGTCTCCGACACCGACACCGATACCGCTAGATAAATACTACATTCAGGAAGCATTTCTTATGCAGGGTGTTTCCGCAAAAGACATCAACGGCAAGCTTGTTGCGCTAAAGACCGGACAGGGGATCTGTATTTACAATATCAAAAGAAAAAAAGTCGACGAAACAAGTCGAATATTCCTGGCAAATTATGATGAGACATACGACTTAGGCTCACTATCCGATAAGGAGCTGTTTTTCGATGTTTCGAAGAATAGGTACGGAGCTGCATGCTTTGCCGGCATTCCGGAGTATGAGCTATTCGGGACCAATGAAATCATTGATTCGCAGAATCGACAGGTGGTGGATTTGAAGCCCTGGGAACAGATTGACTATGTCTCCCGGAGCAATCGGTACGTCATGCACATCGACTGGGATCGGGACGGAATCGAAGACGAATTGAGCTTTGAGTTAATGGAGTATAGCGAGGATGCAATCTTGTATTTCCGAAACGGAGAGGACGGCAGTTCTGTTCGAAAACGCATGAACCTTGACTGTTGGGATGAATTTCTAATCTGCGTATCTACTGAAACCCTGATGCTCGTTCAGAAGCCAAACGGAGAATATGTGCTTTTTACCGGTGAAAACATTTCTACCTTCCTGAAAAACGGCGAGTCTGAGCAGGGAGGAACCTGTGTAGTCGCTTATGATGATGATGAAGTATTTTCGAAAAAAGCGATTTATAACGTTTACGAGCATGTTGATAATGTTTTGTATGTCACTGACTTCGGCGAATTTTTCGGAGATAACTGGACAATCAAAACAGCTGTTCGTATCAATGACGACTTATCCTACGAGCGGCTTTCAGAGACGAACTACTATTTGTTCGGTTGGTTTGAGTACACCTATTCGATTCAGGATGTACATATTGAAATTGAAGGAGATTCGGGCTATGCGCCGGCGATTCTCCATACAGGCACAGTTGTGATTCCGGAAAAATCAGTTCTGAATTCCGAAGGGAAAGGATACTTGTACGTGCGGCTTGTGGATGGGCAGATTGCCCGGATTAAGGCAGAATACACAAGTGAAAATTATCATGCCATACTTGATGGAAAGACGGATTATGATGTTTTTTATGTCCCTGAGTTTTTCCGGCTTTATCAAGGTGATCCAACAGAGTGACAGCTCCTGTATTCGCTACCCGCCCTGCTCCAGAAGAATCGTGAACGGTCCGTCGTTTATGAGCTCGACCTCCATGTGCGCGCCGAAAATCCCGTTCTCGACCGGAAGGCCTGCCTCGCGGCACTTTTTCGAAAAATACTCATAGAGCGCGTTCGCTTTTTCCGGATTCGCCGCTTCCGAGAAGCCCGGGCGGTTGCCGTGAGAGGTATCCGCGCAGAGGGTGAACTGGGAGACGATGAGAAGAGATCCGCCGACATCTTGAATCGATAAGTTGATTTTGCCGTTCTCGTCCTCGAAGATCCGCAGTGCGGTCAGCTTCTTAGAAAGTTTGTCGGCATTTTCGCGCGTGTCGCCGCTCTCGACGCCCAGAAGGACGAGATAGCCGCGATCGATCGATCCGACCGTCTGAGCGTCGACTCGGACGGAGGCTCTTGTAACGCGCTGGATGACTGCTTTCATTTGGATTCTCCAGAGGGAACGGCGCTTACGCCGCCGGGCCAATACTTTTCAAGCATCATTATATCCGATTCCATGGAATTGCGGACGGTTTGCCGCTCGAAAAGCGTCGCCCGCGAGGTACAAAATCTAATTTTTCGAGTTGACGCGGCGAGAGGATAAAGGTATAATATGGACTGTTTCCCATCAAGCGGACTTCGGTTCGCCGGCGGGAACACATTAAACGCACGAGGGGAGGGATGAAAGTGTCAGAAATCAGAATCAAGGAGAACGAATCCCTTGACAGTGCGTTGCGTCGCTTTAAGCGTTCGTGTGCAAGATCCGGAGTACTTGCAGAAGTACGGAAGAGAGAGCATTACGAGAAGCCGTCGGTCAAGCGGAAGAAGAAGTCCGAAGCCGCGAGGAAGCGCAAGCGCTAAGCAAAGAGAATCGTTTCCAGGGAAGACCCGATGCGTTTGTGTCGGGTCTTTTTTTAAAATCAGACAGAATACGGAGATAAGATATTGCGACTGATTGAGAACACATGGGTCGGTCCTCCGGAAGTTGGAGGATCGGACGGGAACCTTCCGATTGCCGAGCGCGTTCTTGTTGCGCGCGGCGTCTTGAGAAGTGAGGAGCGCGAGGCTTTTCTGTCGAATGAGGAGCCGGTATTTCACGACCCTTTCTTGCTTCCGGATATGGCGACCGCATGCTCGGAGATTCTCCGCGCCGTACAAGGCAGGCGTAAGATTCTTGTTTACGGCGACTATGACGCAGACGGAATTACCGCGACGGCGATTCTTTTTCTTTTCTTGAAAAAGATCGGCGCCTGCGTGGAATATATGATTCCGGACCGTGTCGCCGAGGGCTACGGCATATCCGAGACGCTTTTCGACGATATATACAGCCGCTCGCCGGATTTACTCATTACCGTCGACTGCGGCATCGCCAATATCGAAGAGATTGACCAACTCACCCAAAATGGTGTCGATGTGATTGTCACCGATCACCACGAAGTGAAGGATGTCTTGCCGGATGCACTGGCAGTGGTCAGCGCCAAAAGGGGCGACAGCGAATATCCTTTTCTGCACTTGTGCGGAGCGGGAGTGGCGCTTAAGTTGGTTCAGGCTATATGCGAGACACCGCGCGAAAGTGACTCGGAAGGCGGCGAAAAGAAGCCGCTTGCCGTGCCCGTGGAAATTCGGAGCGACGCATGGAAGGATTACCTGGATCTGGCGGCGATCGGAACGATTGCCGACGTTGTCTGTCTTCAGGATGAGAACAGAAGCATCGTAAAGCTCGGCTTATCGATGATTCAAGAGAGCAAGAGGCCAGGTGTGCGCGCTTTGACGGATTTGATATTGCGCAGGGATGAGCCCGTGACCTCTACCGCGATCAGCTATCAGGTGGTTCCGAAGATTAACGCCGCCGGGCGGATGGGTGACGCAGCCCGCGCGGTCGAACTGATGATCAGTGAGGATCATGCGAAGGCAAATGAGATTGCCCGGGAGCTAATCGAAGAGAATGTCCGACGTCAGGATGTCGAGGCGGCTATGTTTGAGGAGGCCGTCCGGCAGGTCGATGAGAAGATGAGGAAATCCGATTGGGCATGCAATAGTCCTCTGGTCATTCGGGGAGTCGACTGGCATCCCGGAATCGTCGGGATTCTTGCTTCGCGGCTGGTACAGCGTTACCGCCGATCCGCAATCGTTTTCACGGAGCAGTCCGGCCAGGAAGGTATTCTTAAGGCCTCGGCGCGGGCTTCGAACGGGTACAATATTTTGGAAGCGATTCAATATGCCTCTGAGCATGTCGATCAATTCGGAGGGCATCCGAAGGCGGCCGGTATAACCATTCGGAAAGAAAAGTACGACGCATTTTGCGCGGCGATTCGGGAGTATGCGGAACACGTCTGCCCCGAAAGCGGCGAAACATCGATTCAGATCGATGCCGAGCTGGCGGCTTCGGAGCTGACCATCTCGATACAACGGGAGCTGCTGGTCCTTCAGCCATACGGGGAAGGGAACCGGGAACCCGTTTTTATCCTTCGAAAAGCGCTTATCCGACGCGCTGCGCTGTGCGGGCAGGACAAGCATTTGAAATTATCCCTGACGCCGGATTCGGATGTGTTCGATGAGGAGAAGCAACCGATTGAAGCCATTGCTTTCGGATTCGGAGAAAAAGCGGCGATTTTCCCGCCCGGGCGGCTCGTCGACGTCCTCTTTTCGATTCGCATCAATACATGGATGAATAAGGAGACGCTGTCACTGAATATCTTGGATCTGCGTTTCTCGAGAACGGGGAGCCTTCTTTTGGATGCGCCGGATGTGCCCGAAAAGCTCTATGTCAACGGACTGCCGCTCCGGCAGATCGCGATGCTGGTGAAGCGCCCGGAAGCCGAGATGCTCCCGCAAAAAAGCGATATCAAGAACGTGTATATGTTTCTGAAGAGCCATTGCGGCGAAGAAGTGTGTGAATGCGACGCGAATCTCCTGGCTGCATTGATCAATGCGGAATACACAAGCGCGCTCAGTGCCTTTTCGCTCATGCGGATCATCGATGTCTTTATCGAGGCAGGGCTGCTTTCTATTATCGATCGGAGGGCTGTTCGTGTGTGTTTTCACTTGTTATTTGTCGATGAGAAAGTTAAACTTGAAAACACAAACGCTTTTCAGAGAATTTTTAACCGGGGGATGTTATAGCGATGAGTCCCGACAAGGACAAGAGAGATCACGCGGATAAGGGCGAAACGGGCGCCAATCGGGATGCGGAGCTTTTCGAGAAGAGTCTTCGCGATTTTATCATGCCGGAATCGATTGACCCTTCTATTCTGGATTCTCTCGAGGAAGTCATCACCCGATACAAAGGCTATATCGATACAGACGATTCGGAGAAAATCCGAAATGCATTCGTTTTTGCGTATAAGGCTCACCAATCGCAGCAGAGGCGAACCGGTGAGCCCTACATTATTCACCCGCTGGCGACGACGGAAATTCTTACCGAACTTGAAGTGGATACCGATACGCTGATTGCATCCCTGCTTCACGATACCGTAGAAGATACCTCTGTCAGCCTGGGTCTGATTGAAGAACTGTTCGGCTCCGAAGTCGTTCAGCTTGTCGACGGGGTAACCAAGCTGAACAGGATTTCATATTCCTCCAGAGAGGAGGTTCAGGCCGAGAACATGCGCAAGATGTTTCTTGCGATGGCCAAGGATATCCGGGTGGTCCTGATTAAGCTTGCGGACCGGCTTCACAACATGCGCACCATGAAGCATCTATCGCCGGAGAAGCAACTGGAAAAGGCCCTGGAGACCCGCGATATCTACGCTCCTCTGGCTCACCGCCTCGGTATCTACAAGATCAAATGGGAGCTTGAGGACTTAAGCCTCCGCTACATCGACCGCGACGCTTATTATGAGCTGGTCGGCTCGATTTCACAGAGACGATCCGAACGCGAGCAATTTCTTCAGGACGTGGTTGCGGAGCTTCAGGCGAAGGTACACGAGATGGGGATTAAGGCCGAAATTGAAGGCCGTCCGAAGCATTTTTACAGCATCTACAGCAAAATGAAGGTTCAGGGAAAGAACCTTGATCAGATATACGACCTGTTTGCCTGCCGGGTGATTGTCGGATCGGTGGCGGACTGTTACGCGGTGCTCGGGCTGGTTCACGAGATGTATTACCCGATGCCCGGCCGCTTCAAGGACTATATTGCCATGCCGAAGCCCAATATGTATCAATCCCTGCATTCGACGGTGATCGGCAAGAAGGGCATTCCGTTCGAGGTGCAAATTCGCACACTGGCGATGCACCGGACGGCGGAGTACGGCATCGCGGCCCATTGGCGCTATAAACAGGGACTTGCACCCGGAAAGGTCGGCCCGGATGCCTTGGAGACCAAGATGACGTGGCTCCGACAGCTTCTGGACTGGCAGGGTGACTCGAAGGATGCCGAGGAATATCTGGATTCACTGAAGACCGGTTTGATTGCGGATGAAGTATTCGTATTTACTCCGAAGGGTGACGTCATCTCGTTGCCGAAGCAATCGACACCGATTGATTTTGCATATAACATTCACAGCGGCGTCGGTAACCGAATGTACGGGGCAAAGGTCAACGGCAGAATCGTACCGCTCTCATACGAACTGCAAACCGGAGATATTGTCGAGATTCTTGCATCGGAGAAGGTTCACGGACCCTCTCGCGACTGGCTGAAAATGGTCAAAAGTGCTTCCGCCCGCTCCAAAATCAACCAATGGTTCAAAAAGGAGATGCGCGACGAGAACGTCACACACGGAAAGGAGATTATCGAGCGGGACATCAAGAAGAGCGGATTTACTATCGATCAGCTGCTGAAGCCGGCATTCGTCGAAGTGGCGCTAAAGAAATTCTCGTTCGGTACGATTGAAGATTTATACGCCGCGGTCGGCTACGGCGGCATCCCGGCCTCCAAAATTATCGGAAAGATCAAAGACGAGCATATCAAGGCCTTACCGGAGGAGGAGCGCTTTGCGCTCGGATATCGCGTCACATCGGGCGGGCAGGTCGTTTATTCGCCGCTGCAGGCCAATATCGCCGAGGACGGTGAGATTATACAATCGAAGACGGCCTCTAAGGGACAACGGCGTCAAAAGGACGATACCGGCGTACGCGTGAAGGGCATCGATAATTGTCTGGTTCATCTGTCGCGATGCTGCAGCCCGATGCCCGGCGACCCGATTATCGGCTTCGTCACCCGCGGCAACGGTGTCGGTGTTCACCGAACCGATTGCTCGAACATTAAGAACATACTCAGGAATGCCGGTGAGAGCGGCAAGGATGCAGAGAAAGCATCCCGTTTGATTGATGTGTACTGGGATGCGCGCGGAGAGACCGGCGGATTCCAAATTGAAATATCTATCCTCGCCCATGACCGCAACCACCTGCTGGCGGATGTTTCCAACGCGATTTCCGAGGAAAAGGTCTCCATCCTTTCCGCCTCGCTCAAAGCGATGAAGGATGTAACGGCGAATATTCGCCTGACCGTCGAAGTCCGAAGCCAGAGCCAGTACGACCGCGTGGTCGGCCGCTTAAAGGCCATAAGCGATGTAATCGAGGTCCGGAGGGGGCACTAGGAGGTACCGACGGACGCAATCCTGTCTTTCGAAAAGGAAACAGCCGCCCGGCGAGGCGGCTTTCATTTTGCTAAATTTGATTTGAAACGGGCGGCAGTATGGCAATCACTAGATTTTCGCCAGAGAAATCATGATCATGGGGCGGCGCTTGGTGCGCTCGTAGAGGAAGTTTCTTAGGTATTCGCGCATCTGCCTCGAGTAGACGACGCCTGACATGTCGCTGTTCTGAGCGGCGTTCTTTTCGATATAGGAGACGATTTTTTTCGAGCATTCGTTGAGAATCTCGTCGGCTTCGCTTTCATAAAGGAAGCCCATCGCCTGAACGATCGGCTGAGCCTTTAACGTGCAGGAAGTCTTATCTGCAACCAGGCTGACCGTGATAACACCGTCGTCGGCCAAGACCATGCGGTCGCGCAATACGCGATTATCGAGGTCACCCACGCCGGATCCGTCGATGAGGACCGGAGACGCTCCGACGGTCTCCTTCACTCGGGCCGACTGTTCGCTAATCTCCAGTACATCGCCGTTATTCAGGATAAAGATATTCTCCCAAGGCTGCCCGAGTGTCTTGGCGAGCTCTGCGTGGCGATACTGCATCCGATATTCGCCGTGCGCGGGAATGAAGTACTTAGGCTTAATAAGCTGGTGAATGAGCATGAGTTCGTTGCGGTACGCATGTCCGGAAACATGCACTTCGGCGAGCGACTCGTAGATGACGTGAGCTCCCAATCGGAACAATTCGTTAATCAGACGGTAAATCGGCTTCTCGTTTCCGGGAATCAGGTTGGCGGAAAGAATGACGGTGTCACCCGGATGAATTTCAACGATTCGGTGCGAAGCAAACGCCATTCTTGTCAGGGCGGACATCGGTTCGGCCTGGCTGCCCGTCGTCAGAATCACGAGTTCCTCGGGCTTATATCGGTTGATGTCGTTGATGTCGATCAATGTTTCCGGTTTCATCTGAATATATCCCAAAGAGTTGGCAGCGGAAAAAACATTCAGCATGCTTCTTCCGACCAGCGCGACTTTACGGTTATGAGCTTCGGCAGCCGTGAAAATCTGCTGCATGCGATGCACGTGACTCGAAAAGGTTGCGATAATGATTCGGCCCGGTGTGTTCTGGAAAATTCTCTGGAAGGATTCGCCGACGTGCATTTCCGAGGGCGAAACACCATACTTTTCGACATTGGTGCTGTCCGCAAGAAGGAGAAGGACACCGCGATGCCCGTAATCCGCAAGACGCTGCAGATCAATCGGTTCGCCGTTAATCGGCGTGTAGTCAATCTTGAAGTCACCGGTATGGATGATGTTTCCCAACGGAGTCTGAACGGCGATGGCAAAGGCATCCGCGATGCTGTGGTTGACGCGGATGAACTCGACGGTGAAGGATGCACATGCGCGAATCTCATCACCGGCCATGCATTCATGTAAATCAATGCCCTTAAGGTGAGAATGCTCGGCAAACTTCCTTCTTAACAGCTCAATTGTAAGCCTTCCGCCGTAAATCGGACATTTGACGTCCGTCATTAAATATGGCAGCGCGCCGATGTGATCCTCGTGGCCGTGCGTAAGAAAAATGCCGCGGACATGGTCCTTTCTGGCAATCACATACGAAAAATCCTGAATAACGGCGTCAATTCCGGGCATATATGACTCCGGGAACGCGACACCGCAGTCAATGATAATGATGTCGTTTTCATACTCGAAAACCGTCATGTTCTTGCCGATTTCTCCGAGTCCGCCGAGCGGGATGACGCGAAGAGCGGACTTCCCGGGATGGCTTTCGCTGCTCCGATTCACTTGCATGTGTTTGGGAGCGATCGGTATCATCATTTTTTCAATCTGCGTTGCTTTCTTCCCGGCGGGATTTTGCGCCTTTCTGGAGGGGTTCGGTGCGTTTCCGGTCCCTGCGCGGTTCGGTGACTTTTCCGTCCCGTTATGGCTCGGAGCATTTCTGTTGGGGTTTTGCGGCTTTCCGGAGGGGTTCTGCGGCTTTCCGGGGGAGTTCGGAGCCTGCATGGAGAAATTCGATGTTTTTTTGTTGGGGTTCGATGCATTCATGTTCAATTTGACGCGATTGTCCGGCTCCCTTGAGGCCTCGGAGGGCTTCTTTGGGGAGTTTTCGTATGGTTTTTGTCTTTCTGTCATGTAGTTTTCCTTTCAGTGGATGAATGGTCAAAGATTCAGCCGGTTAATCATCCGGCATAAAAAACACAGTTCAAATTCAGATAAATCATACTCTGTTTTCCGTGTAAAAATAATTTCCGCCGGCTTCGCCGTAATACTCGTATGTATCGTCCCAGTTTCTGTTGTTATTAAAGAAAAGTACGTTTCTTGGAATCGGAGCAGTGTTGAACGCTTCAACGACCGCATTTCGGGAAGAATCTTGAGGGGCACGCGTTGTCGTATAACCGCCTTTCCAAGTTGAAAATTGCTTAGGGTTAAGTTGGGTGATCACGCCATAAACAGAGTTCGGCCACTTACTGCTGATCACACGATTCCAGATCACTTGTGCGACCCATACCTGACCTTCGTAATACCCGCTGCCGGTCGGGCGTTCCGACTCAACAATTCCGGCCATTAATTCAAAATCCTCGACCGACAGGCCGACCGCCGCCGCTTTTTCCGCTACGCCCTCCGGAATCGGTTTGGGCGTCGGCTTCGGAGTGGCGGTGGGCTTAGGCGTTGGTGTGACAGGCTTATCT
>CAYGIB010000063.1:0-9352 GCA_964349735.1 uncultured Oscillospiraceae bacterium
AATATGGACAGGTTCGGTTGAGGGTGCCAAGCAGTGGGATCGGTACAAGTACCGGATAGTCGGAACCGACGGACGAACATATCTCAAGGGGGATCCATTCGCGCGTCATAACGAAACCAGGCCGAGGGATGCTTCGATTCTTTATAACCCGGACGATTACGAATGGGAAGACGAGGCGTTTTGCTCCGATCGCCCCGATGCGCATGCGGTTCGACCGATAAATATCTACGAGATGCATCTCGGTTCCTGGCGGAAGCATGCCGACGGCAATTTTATGAACTATCGGGAAATTGCACTGGACCTTGCCGACTACTGCAGCGAGATGGGCTACACACACGTTGAACTGATGCCGATTATGGAGCACCCGTTGGACGAGTCGTGGGGGTACCAGATTACCGGATTCTTTGCCGCGACCAGCCGCTTCGGGACCCCCGCGGACTTGAAGTTTTTCGTCGATCATCTCCATCAGAACGGAGTATCGGTCATTCTCGACTGGGTTCCCGCACATTTTCCCAAGAACCTGGAAGGGTTGGTACGCTTTGACGGGTCGACATGTTTCGAATACGAGGATCCTATGATTGGTGAGCACCGTGAGTGGGGAACCTATGTGTTTGACTTCGCCAAGCTGGAGGTTCGCTCCTTCCTGATGTCCAATGCGGTGTTTTGGATTAGGGAGTTTCATGTGGATGGCCTACGGGTGGATGCGGTTTCAAGCATGCTGTATCGGAACTACGGACGTACTGAATTCATACCCAATGTGCACGGTGGAATCGATAACTATGAAGCCGTTGATTTCATCCGTCAGCTCAACACCGTCATTCGCGAGGAGTACCCGTACGTCATGATGATTGCCGAGGAGTCCACGGCCTGGCCGAGAGTAACGCATGCAGTGTCGGACGGAGGACTCGGATTCACCCACAAGTGGAACATGGGGTGGATGCACGATACGCTCGATTATTTCAAGACAGATTCATACGCGCGGATTTGGCATCACGACCAGTTCTGTTTTTCGATGGTCTATGCGTTTTCCGAGAACTTCATCCTATGCCTGTCGCATGACGAGGTGGTCCACGGCAAAAGAAGTCTTCTGGACAAGATGCCGGGAGACATCTGGCGCAAATTCGCGTCCTTACGGACTCTTTATATGTACATGATGGCTCACCCGGGGGCGAAGCTCTTGTTCATGGGCTCGGAGTTCGCCCCCTTTATCGAGTGGCGCTTCTATGAAGAGCTGGAATGGTTCATGCTTAATTATGAGGCCCACCGATCCCTCAAAGAGTTCTCGGCGGAGCTGAACCGCTTTTATTTGTCAGAGCGGACACTATGGGTGAAGGATCGATCCTGGGAGGGATTTGAATGGGTGGATATTACCGACCGGGACAACAGTGTTTATCTCTTTCGCCGAATGGGCGATGACCGAAGCAGGGATATTTACGTCGCGCTGAACATGATCCCCGTTCCGCTTGTGAGGTATAGGATTCCGGTCGCCGAGACGGGCAGGTACAGGGTGGTCTTGAATTCGGACAGTGCCTGCTACGGCGGCAGCGGATACCCGACCGGCGACGACGGTACCGAGGAGTTCGTGACGGTCGATGGCGAGTGGAAGGGAAAGCCGTGCTATCTGGAAATCAATCTTCCGCCTCTTGCCGGCGTTTATATTCAAAAATCGCCGTAGGAGCAGCTCGATTGCGACCTGCAAAGAGAAAAGACTATATATCGGAGGTAACAACATGGCAAAAGCGGAGATTGTAGCGATGATCCTTGCCGGAGGCCAAGGCTCACGACTGGGCGTCTTGACCAAGAATATCGCCAAGCCGGCAGTACCGTTCGGAAGCAGGTACAGAATCATCGATTTCCCCTTGTCGAACTGCTCGAACTCCGGAATCGAAACGGTCGGCGTACTGTCCCAGTACCAGCCCCTCGCACTGAACACCTATGTCGGAAACGGGCATCCGTGGGACCTGGACCGGAATAACGGAGGAGCCTTCATTCTTCCGCCGTATCTTCGCTCCGGAAAAAGCGACTGGTACAAGGGGACCGCCAATGCAATATATCAGAACAGAGAATTCCTGGATGACTGCGGCGCCAAGTATGTCATCGTACTATCCGGAGACCATATATATAAGATGAATTACGCACGGATGATTCGGGCGCATATCGACCGCGAGGCCGACGCGACTTTGGCGGTAATCGAGGTTCCGTGGCAGGAAACCAATCGATTCGGCATTTTGAATACGGGTCCGAAGGACGAAATCGTATCCTTTGTTGAGAAACCCAAAAAGACCAAGAGCAATCTTGCATCAATGGGAGTCTATGTTTTTACCTGGTCGGTACTAAGAAAGGTTCTTGTCGAGGACGAAGAAAATCCGGACTCCGATAATGACTTCGGCAAAGACGTCGTTCCGCTGATGCTGTCTCAGAACATGAAGCTCTACGCGTATCGATTCTCGGGGTATTGGAAGGACGTCGGAACCATTGCAAGCCTTTGGGAATGCAACATGGACCTCCTGGACCGTCCGGAAGACATCAACCTGATTGACCGGAATTGGAGAATCTACAGCAGGAACCCGATTAAACCATCCAACTATATTTCCGGAGATGCGACTGTTTCTATGTCGGCGATGACCGACGGATGTCAGATTTACGGAACGGTTTTACACAGTGTTCTTTCCGATTCGGTGACGGTCGAAAAGGGTGCAGTCGTCAAGGATTCGGTGCTCTTACCCGGCGTTACCGTTAAGTCGGGAGCCTTTCTGGATAAGTGCATCGTCGGGGTGGGGACGATCATCGGCAAGGGCGTTCGTGCGGGCGCCTCAATCGAAGGGGAGAGCCCGTACCTCAACACGCGCATTTGCTCGGATGGTATTGTCGTAATCGAGAAAGGCCTCAGAATCAAAGATAATTCGGTAATCCCCGCCAACAGTCAGGTAGACTGTGACATCGAGACGGACGACGAGAGTAATGTCATCGAAGAGACGTTTCGAGTCTGAGGCGGTAAAGGAGGAAACCTATGTTTTTGGATGCAATGGGACTGATTCTTGCCGATAACAATAAGATTACTCTGGGCGAGCTTTCAAAGCCCCGGGCTTTAGCGGCAATTCCGTTTGGAGGAAGATATCGGATTATTGATTACATGCTCTCATGCATGGTGAACTCCGGCATGAAGAGCGTCGGTGTCCTGACGCTGAATAAGTACAAGTCGTTGATGGATCATCTGGGAACGGGAGCCTCATGGGATCTGGACCGCAAAAACTTCGGACTCCACATCCTGCCGCCGTACGTCAACTCGGAATCGACTTCCACGGAGGATGGCGAGGAGATGGCCGGTCTTCTGGATTTCATTCGCTCCAATCGAACCGAATTCGTTGTTCTGGCGAACAGTAACATTGTCATCAATACGACTTTCAATGATTTTGTGGATGTGCATATTCAAAGCGGCGCGGATATGTCGGTAATGTACAACCGGGACGGTACTAAGTACGGCACACCGAATTTTATTTTCGAAACGGATAAGAAGAGAATCATCACCGACGTGCTTTTCAATCCCGAAAAGACCGAGTCCAACCGATGCTGTATCGGCGTCATCACCCTGAGAAGGACGCTCCTTATTGATTTGATTTCCGAGATGATGTCGCACGGAGACCGCAATTTCGGAATATTTTCGCTCCTTAAGAAATTTGACACACTGAAAATCAGAGCCTACGAGTACAAAGGATTGGTCTTACGCATCAACAATATCCAAACTTACTTCAACGCATCAATGCAGCTTCTGGACGATAAGGTCCGCTCGGATCTGTTCTGGACGGGGGCACCGGTTTTCACGAAGGTTAAGGACGAAGCCCCGACGCTATATTATGAGGCTTGTGACGTGAAAAACGCTTTAGTCTCCGACGGCTGCCGCATCATGGGCAAGGTATCCAATTCCATTCTCTTCCGCGGTGTCACGGTTTCGAAGAACAGTGTGGTTAGAAATGCAGTCATCATGCAGGACGTTCATATTTCCGACAACTGCGTTCTCGATCACGTGATTCTTGACAAGAACGCCGTCATCCGACCGGGAACGCAGCTGGTCGGCCATAAGGATTATCCTGTCGTTATCGATAAGGGGGCGGTAGTATGAAAAAAATTAAGGTCCTTTTCGTATCTTCGGAGGCGGTTCCTTTTGCAAAGACCGGAGGGCTTGCCGATGTTCTCGGCTCACTGCCTGCTGCGCTCGCCAAGATGAATTGTGAACCAAGAGTCATCCTGCCGCTTTACCGTCCGATTAAGCAGAAATTTGCAAAACAACTGAGTATCATCGGTTGGAAGATGGTCAAAATGGGCTGGCGATCCCTCTACGCAGGGCTGTACTCGATGGAAAAATCCGGAATCCGGTATTATTTTATTGATAACGAGTATTACTTCAATTTTGATACTCCTTATGTTGAATACGTTTTTGATATTGAGCGCTTTTGCTTTTTTCAAAGAGCGGTGTTGGAGTTTATCGGAGATTTCATACAGTTTGAGCCGGATATTTTGCACCTGAACGACTGGCAGTGCGGGATGATTCCGCTCCTTATGGATGCGCATTATCGTCCGCAGGGGAAACTGCTCGGTATCAAGACCGTATTCACGGTTCACAACCTGAAGTACCAGGGCATTCACGGCATCGAACAGATAAAGGATATGCTCGACCTTCCCGATGAGTTTCTCACGGAGGAGCTTTCGATTAAGAACGGCGCTGTCAATTTCATGAAGGCCGGCATTGTCTATTCGAATTCGGTGACGACGGTTTCGCCGACCTATGCGTACGAGATGATGACGGACTATTACGGGGAAGGGCTGAACCACACGCTTCAGCGCTATGCCTTTAAGGTTTCCGGAATCTTGAACGGAATCAACGAGGAGGAGTTTAATCCGGAAACGGATTCCATTATCCCTCAAACCTACACCGCAAAGAATTACACGGAAGGCAAGGCCGCATGCAAAGGAGAAATCCAGAGAAAGCTCAAATTAGCAGAGAATCCCGGTACCCCACTTTGTGCCATGGTTTCAAGACTGGTCGATCAGAAAGGCCTGGATCTTTTCCTGCGCGTCGTCGGAGAAATGCTAAACGACGGTATGCAGCTTGTCGTTCTCGGTACAGGAGACAGTTTCTATGAGCGGGCGCTTTCCGAAATCGCGAAGCAGCATTCCGACCAGATGGCCGCATGCATTTACTATGACAACGATCTGGCACATCTGCTCTATGCCGGAGCCGACATCTTCCTGATGCCGTCGCTTTTCGAGCCGTGCGGACTGTCCCAGATGATTTCGATGCGCTACGGGACCGTGCCGATTGTTCGCGAAACAGGCGGTCTCAAAGATACCGTTAAACCCTATAATGAATACACGGGCGAGGGCAACGGATTTTCGTTCGCCAATATAAATGCGCACGAGTTCTTGTTTGTCACCCAGTATGCGTGCGACCTGTACCGACATCATTCTGCCGTATGGAACGGATTGGTGACCGCCGGTATGAACGGAGATTATTCATGGAAAAGATCTGCGGCCGATTATCTCGGTTTATATTCGCTGATCACCGGTATTGACTTAAGCGAAAAGGAGCAGGATCTAAATACGATTCCACCGCCGGTTCCAAGCGCGCAGAAAATACCTTCAAAAGCGCCGGAGGAAAAGAAAGGCGCGGCCGCATCCCGGCCGAAGCGCTCCATAGCAGAAGACCCGCATTCAAATCCGACCAAACCGAAGCGAGCAGCAAGCAAATCGAATCCGACCAAGCCGAAGCCGAAATCCGGGAAAGGCGGCGTGGAGAAGTCATGATGCATTCCGGTAATCCGAACTTTTCCGCAATCATGCATCGAAGCCGAAGCCTTGAATACAGAAGTCCTTTTGGTGCGGCATCTTGCGGGATGTACGTCACGCTTGCAATGGATGTTCCATATGATTGCGTCTGCCCGACTCTTTGCTACACATATGGACTGTATTCGCTTTCCTATCATGAGGGTGCCATGCATGAGAGCGCCGCGGCGGAAAACCGATTTGAAATTACTCTGAGGATGCCGGCGGAGCCCGGACTCCTGTTCTACTGGTTTAAGATTTTTCGCTCCGGATCCGGCGAGAGCTTCTACTACGTTCGCTCCACGAAAGATCTGACGGGCGCAGGAAGAGTCAGCGATATTCCGGCGCGAGTCGGGGCCGATGAGAACAAGTCGCCTCATGCCTTTCAAATAACGGTTTATGACGAGAAATTATGCACGCCGGCCTGGATGAAAGGGGCTGTGATTTATCAGATTTTTCCGGACCGGTTTGCACGAAGCGAAGATTTCTCGTTCGAAAGAATGACGACGGCCGATCATCGGCCCGAGCGAATCTATCACTCTTCTTGGGACGAGGATGTCGATATCGACGGGAAGCCCGAAACCGGCTATGTTGCCTGTGATTTTTTTGGAGGAAGTCTTCGGGGAATCGCCGAAAAGGCGGACTATCTGAAGCGGCTTCACGTTGAACTGCTATACCTGAATCCGATTTTCAGGGCGCGATCCAATCATCGCTACGATACCGGCGACTACATGCAGATTGATCCGATTGTCGGTGGAGAGATCGCGTTTTCCGAGTTTTCGGAAACCATGAAGAACAGAGAAATTCGATTTATTCTCGACGGGGTCTTTAACCACACCGGAGCCGACAGCCGGTATTTCAACAAATACGGACGTTACCCCGAAAAGGGAGCGTATCAGGCACTGACGGAGGGAGGCCAAAGTCCGTACTCATCCTGGTATTCATTTTCGATAAATAGAAACGGGGAAATCCAATACGATTCGTGGTGGGGTTTTCCGGAGCTTCCGAACGTCAATGAGAACGACCTGTCTTTCCGTGACTTTATTCTCGGAGACAACGGTGTTATTGCTCATTGGATTCAAAAGGGCGCATCCGGTTTTCGCCTCGACGTCTCCGACGAACTTCCCGATTCATTTATTCGAGAGGTTAATCGTCGCGTTTCAAAGGAGACGAACGGGCAGGGGATTGTACTCGGCGAGGTTTGGGAGGACGCGAGCAATAAAGTCAGTTATCGTGCATATCGTGACTTTATTCTGGGAAGAACGCATGATTCGGTGATGGGCTATCCCTTTAGAGATGCCGTCGTTGGCTTTCTGAACGGTTCTATGACGGCTCGCGAAACAAATCACCTGCTCGAGACCCACCGCGAAAATTACCCTGCACAGATTTTTTTCTGTGTGATGAATCTTCTATCGAGTCATGACATTCCCCGGGCGGTTACGGCTCTTTCCGGAGCAAAGGATCCCGGCGACAGAAGGAAACAGAAAGAGACCGCCTTGTCCGATGAACAGCTCGATTTGGGAATGAAGCTTCATCGACTCGGATTTGTTTTGCAGATTGGTTACATCGGCTGCCCGGCCGTTTATTACGGAGACGAGGTCGGTATGGAGGGTTTTCGGGATCCGCTCAACCGCAGGACCTATCCATGGAATCGCCTATCCGAAAAGCAACAGGCCCAGCTCGAATTTTTTCGCGAAATCAGCGGATTCAGAAGCCGATATCCGGTATTGAAGACGGGCTTTTATCGGACACTGGTGGCAGATGAGGATCTCCTGGTTTTCGAGCGGACCCTGGATACGGAGAGGAGGGACATGTTCGGAGAAGTCCGAAACGGGCCGAGCAGAATGGTTTTTGCATTCAATCGCAGTCGGGACGGGTCGAGAATTTTTGCTGTGCCTGATTCGGAAGAATCATTGAGGTCGGACGCACGTCCGGAGACGAATAACGTATATGACACATCTTTGTATATTGAATCCATCACTTTGATTGAGGATGGAAAGCGGGCGGTTGTCGAGCCGCTTGGTTTTCGAATATTCATATCGGTCGATTAGAGAAGCTGTCGCCTTCGGGCGCAAGGAAAAGGGGGGTAACGAAAATGTCTCAGGACAAACAAGAAACGAAAAACGACAGTTCGGTCGATGTGACCACGCTTCAACAGGAGCGCACGGAGGATGTGACCGACAAGAAGTGTCCGAATTGTGCGGCAACCGTAGAATACGATCCGTCGACCCGGGGGATGCTCTGTACCTTCTGCGGGTACAAGAAATCTCTTCCTTCACCGGAAAGCGGAGAGTCGGTCTCTGAAATCGATTTCAAACAAGCCGAAACGACGGAAAGCTATAACTGGGGCGTTGATAAGAAGGTGGTCGTCTGCAAGAACTGCGGGGGAGAAGAGATTTACGACGCACTGGAAACTGCGGCTGTCTGCTCCTTTTGCGGCTCAACGAACGTGATGCCGGCGGCGGGGGCGGGTTCCATGGCACCCGGAGGCGTTTGCCCGTTTGTCGTGCCGGTCGACAAGGCCGGAGGGCTGTTCTCGAAATGGCTGAGCCGGAAAATTTTCACCCCGAAAAAAGCGAAGCAAGAGGCTCGCCCGGATGCCTTCCGCGGTGTTTACCTTCCGTACTGGACTTTTGATACGATGACATCCTCGGCCTTCCGCGGGCGTGCGGGCTTTGATCGGAACGTAAAGCAAGGAGACCGTACGGTCGTCGTAACCGACTGGAAGAACGTATCCGGCGTGTACCAGGAATTCTTTAACGACCATACAGTGGTGGGAACCGATCGCGACGATAATGCGCTGGTTACCCGGGCGGAGCCGTTTGATTTCGCTCAGCTGGTGCCGTACCGACCGGAGCTGCTCGCCGGATTCGGAGCGGAGCGATATTCGATCGGATTAAAGGACGCATGGAAAAAGGCACAGGACGCAATTCGCGGCATCCTGCACGGGAAAATTTCCGACTACATACGTTCGGTCTGGCATGCGAACCGGGCGGACGGAATCTCTTTTTCAACCCAATACAGCCAGATTACATTTAAGTACATTTTGCTTCCGGTGTGGCTGTCGTCCTTTACATATAACGGCAAGCTATATCAGTTCGTCGTGAACGGACAAACCGGCAAGGTCGGAGGCAAGGCGCCCGTTTCTGCGATTCGCGTCATTATCGCAATTTTGATTGCTCTTGCGGTATTCGGATTGATTGGATTCCTGCTGAGCCTCTGAAACGCAGAAGATGCGAGAAGCTCGTCTTTCAGGGTTCGCGAGCGAAATCCGATACTTTTGTTGACACTGAAGAACGGACTGGTTATAATCATTCTTGCTGTCGAAAAGCCCTGCTTTTCGACAGGAATTAGCGGTCGTGGCGGAATTGGCAGACGCGCACGTTTGAGGGGCGTGTGGGAGACCATACGGGTTCAAGTCCCGTCGACCGCACCATATCGAAAAGGACATTTTCCGGCGTCAAACAGGTCCTCGAACCACTAATGTGGTTCTGCGGAACTCCGGCGGGAAATGTCCTTTTCTATTGCCATG